>NZ_NCVC01000013.1:0-155116 GCF_002096735.1 Streptococcus mitis
TTTTCATTATAGATCTTATGGGACTTTTTTTCTACAATAAAAACGGCTCCATAATATCTATAGGGGATTTACCCACTACAAATATTATAGAGCCATTTTTTTAAAAAATAAGATACAATAAAGCTAGGCTTATCACCTAAATTTTAAAAAATGGAGAATATTCAAATGAAGAATAAAAAAGCTTTAGCTCTAGCATTAGCCAGTCTTACAATGGCAAGTGCAGCAGTTTTGACAAGTTATTCTGCTACTACTGCTAGTCCAGTAAGTGCGGAAGAAGTTGTTTATAGAACTGAGTGGATCACAGA
The DNA here is from genome assembly GCF_002096735.1 of Streptococcus mitis. Taxonomy (GTDB): domain Bacteria; phylum Bacillota; class Bacilli; order Lactobacillales; family Streptococcaceae; genus Streptococcus; species Streptococcus mitis_CZ. The sequence continues at coordinate 306 of NZ_NCVC01000013.1, forward strand.
GATTAATGGTCGTTCACAAGAACGTAAGACAGTATTTTATGCAGATGGTAATCAACCTATTTCAAAACATCCATCAATTGATGGTTTTGAATACCAACGTACTTTTGTTGAAGGTGGGAGAAAATATTACCTATTTGTTGAAAAAGGAACAAAGATTGAAGATCATGCAAATGATCCAGATGCTCCAGTTAGTGAATTAAATACTCAGGGTTATAAGACGTCTGACAAGGATGTAAAATGGCGTGAGTCAGCTGGGAATCGTTATCTTTACTATAAAGGAAACCCTGTAAAAGGTTGGGCAAATGTTGATGGTAAAACTTACTATTTTGATAGTGAAGGTGTTATGGCTCACGGAGTACTTGAAAACACATCTGAACGTTACTATCTAGATGGACAAGGTGTTAAGAAAACTGGTTTCATTAAAGTAGGAGAAAAAACCTATTATTTTGTGTCAGATGGAGCTCGTAAGACAGAGATTATCTCTGAAAATGGAAAAACTTATTTTGTCAAAGATGGTGTTGTGACAACTGGAGCTCATAAGGTAGGTGCTAAATGGTATTTCTTTGCTGAAGATGGTACAACCAAGTCAGGTATTGTAAAAGACAGTGCTGGTAAATGGTATTATATCACAGCAGAAGGTGAACGTAAGACTGGTCTTATCAAGGATGCTGGAGATAAGTATTACTATGTTACTGAAGAAGGTGAGCGTAAGTTCGGTGAAATCACTGTTGATGGTAAAACGTACTTCTTGACAGATGATTCTGATACTAAAGCTGGCTGGAACAAAGTTGATAATCATTGGATTTATGTAAATAAAGAAGGTAAACGTCAAGTTGGTTGGCTTAAAGATGGTGGTAAATGGTACTATTTTAACGCTGAAGGCATCATGCAAAAATGGTGGGTTAAAGATGGCAACACTTGGTACTATCTAAATGGTTCAGGTGAGATGCAAACTGGCTGGTTGCAAGATGGTGGCACTTGGTACTACCTAAATAGTTCAGGTGCTATGCAAACAGGTTGGGCTAAAGTAGGTGATTCATGGTACTACCTCAAAGGCTCAGGTGCTATGGTAACTGGTTGGTTCCAAGTTGGTGGCAAATGGTACTATGCTTATAGTTCAGGTGCCCTTGCAGTAAGTACTACAGTCGATGGCTACTATGTAAATGCCAACGGTGAATGGGTATAAAAAGACTAAGAGAGTAGTTTTAGACTGCTCTCTTTTTTACATTTAAATATTTCTACACTTTTTATGTTTTTTATTGCATTTATTATAGGAAAAGGATATAATCTAGATAAATTTAACCATTTAATAAAGGAGGGTTTTCCCATGAGAAAAACAGTAACAGGTATCTTGCTAGCGACTTCTGTGCTAGCTATGGCGACAGTTCAACAAGTACAGGCAACTGATACAGGGGCAACGAGTGCTTCGGCAACTTCTACGGTTAAAGAAGTCCACTATGCAACATTTAAAAATGGTGGACCTGTAGATATCAAAACTGCACTAACAGGATCTGCTGTGACAGCTGCATCTATTGAGAATCACCCTGAAATTGCAAATTATATCTATACTTCTAGTAGAGAAGAGAATGGTATTATGTATCATATGTATGCGCCAACTGCTACAACAGGTACTACGAATTCTGGTACTCAGACCAATCCATACCATAGAGATAACAACCAAAACAATGGTAGCACTAGTAATACTAATGGGAACAATAACCAAAATGGTACTGGTACAAACAATAATAGTGGCTCAACAACTTCTAACTCTTCTGTCAAAGCAGTTCGTTTTGTAGAATATAAACCTGGTAGTGATGTTCCAGTTGATATTAAAGATCCACGTACAGGATCTGCAGCTTCTGATACCAGTCGTCTGGATATTGCCAACTATACTTATGTTAATGGTGAATTAAAAGGTGATACACTTTACCATATTTATCGCTCAAATTCAACGACTAATACTAACCAAAATAATAGTAATAATCAAAACCAGTCTACTTCTGCAGGTCAATTCAAAACGGAGAACGGGAAGGTCTACTATATTAAGGACGGCAAAAAGGTTACCGGCTGGCAAAAAATTGATGGTAAGACTTACTACTTTGAAGCTGATGGAGCTATGAAAAAAGGTCTATTGACTGCAGGTGATAAGCAATACTACCTAGATGAAAAAGATGGTTTCAAACAGTTAGGATTTGTAAAAGTTGCTGATAAGGTTTACTATTTTGTTGAAAATGGTGATAAGAAAACTGGCTTTATCAAAATTGATGATAAAACTTACTATCTAAAAGAAGGTGTTCGTCTAACAGGGGATATTACAGTAGACGGGAAACATTATTTCTTAGATGAGGAAGGTGTCCTTAAACCAGGTATTGTTTTAATTGATGGTAAAAAATTCTTCATCGATGATGAGGGAAATCGTCATGTTGGATGGAAGAAAATTGGACTGGATTGGTATTATTTCTCTAAAGAAGATGGAATGAAGACAGGTTGGGTCAAAGATGGGTCATGGTATTACTTGGATGAAACTGGTGTGATGAAAACTGGCTGGAAACAAGTTGATGGTAATTGGTACTATCTTAACGGCTCAGGTGCTATGGAAACTGGCTGGAAATTTATAAATGGCAGCTGGTATCATTTTGATAGTTTAGGTAAAATGGGTACTAGATGGATAAAAGACAATGGTACATGGTATTATCTTGACGGTTCAGGTGCTATGCAGACAGGCTGGAAATTTGTAGATGGCAATTGGTATTACCTCAATGCTTCAGGTGCTATGCAGACAGGTTGGTTGAACCAAGGTGGAACATGGTATTATCTTGCTAGTTCAGGCGCTATGAAGACAGGTTGGTTCCAAGTAGCTGGTAAATGGTATTATTCATATTCTTCAGGAGCTTTGGCAGTTAATACTACAATTAATGGGTATACTGTGAATGCTAATGGTGAATGGGTTTTATTTTAAGTAATTAAATCAAAGCAGGGGAGAAATCTCCTGCTTTTTAGCTTTTTTGGCTCTTTGTCAACTGTAGTGGATTGAAGAAAAGATAAGATTTAGAAAGGATAAATTTTTCCAGTTTAAATGAATTAAAAGGGTTTATTTATATTGCTTGCTTATGACATTAAGAAACGTTATAATGGAAAGGAATATATTATAAAAAAGAGGTTTTTAAAATGGATAAAAAGAAAATAATTTTAACTAGCTTGGCTAGTGTTGCTATGTTGGGATCCGCATTTATTGCTTCTCAACCGTCAGTTGTAAAAGCTGCAGAAGAAACTACAGCTCAAAATGAAATTTTAGCTAATTTTGATCAAGCTTTAGAAGAAACTATTAAAGAATTAGAAGAAGAAGCAAAAAATGATCCAGGATCAGCTGAAAGTATTAAAGAGACAATTGCAAAATTAAAAGCAGAAGCAGCTAAAGAGAGAGCTAAAATCGAGGATGGGTTCAAGACAGGGAAAACCGCAGAAGCTACTGAAAATGAAATAGAAGAAATTGCTAAAAAAGAGGAAGCAGAAGAGGAAGAAGCAGCTAAAGCAGAGGAAGCAGCTCAAAAAGAATTTTTAGCGAATTTTGATAAAGCGTTAGAAGACGCAATTGCAGAATTAAAAAAAGCGGATACTCAAAATAATCCTGAATTAGCAAAACAAGTTGCAGAGGCCATTACAAAATTAAAAGCAGAAGCAGCTAAACAGAAAAAAGAAATCGAGGATGGTTTCAAAAATGGTTTAACTGTAGAAGAAGCTGAAAAAGCAATTGATGATGCAAATAAAAAAGCTGCGGAAGAAGCAAAAGCAGAAGCAGAAGCAAAAGCAAAACAAGACGAGTTCTTAGCAAATTATGATAAAGCATTAGAAGAGGCTGTCAAAGAATTAGAAAAAGCTGAAACGAATAGTCCAGAAGAGGCAAAAGCAAAAGCTGACACAATTGCAGCATTAAAAGCAGCATCAGACGCAACAAGAAAACAAATCGTAGAAGGCTTCGAAAAAGGATTAACTGTAGAAGAAGCAGAGAAATTAATCGATAAAGCAAATGAGAAAGCTGCAGAAGAAGATAAAGAAGCGGCAGCAAAAGAAAAAGCAGCACAAGACGAGTTCTTAGCAAATTATGATAAAGCATTAGAAGAGGCTGTCAAAGAATTAGAAAAAGCTGAAACGAATAGTCCAGAAGAAGCAAAAGCAAAAGCTGACACAATTGCAGCGTTAAAAGCAGCATCAGACGCAACAAGAAAACAAATCGTAGAAGGCTTCGAAAAAGGATTAACTGTAGAAGAAGCAGAGAAATTAATCGATAAAGCGAATGAGAAGGCTGCAGAAGAAGATAAAGAAGCGGCAGCTAAAGAAGAAGCAGCGCAAAAAGAATTCTTAGCTAATTATGATGCAGCATTAAAAGCAGCAATTGCAGAGTTAGAAAAAGCTGAAACGAATAGTCCAGAAGAAGCAAAAGCAAAAGCTGATACAATTGCAGCATTAAAAGCAGCATCAGACGCAACAAGAAAACAAATCGTAGAAGGCTTCAAAAAAGGCTTAACTGCAAAACAAGCCGAAGAATTAATCGATAAAGCGAATGAGAAGGCTGCAGAAGAAGATAAAGAAGCGGCAGCTAAAGAAGAAGCAGCGCAAAAAGAATTCTTAGCTAATTATGATGCGGCATTAAAAGCAGCAATTGCAGAATTAGAAAAAGCTGATACGAAGAATGATCCTGAATTAGAAAAACAAAAACAGGAAGTAATTGAAAAATTAAAGGAAGAAGCAGCTAAAAAGAGATCTGACTTTGTGAAACGATTCAAAGAAGGCTTAACTGCAAAAGAAGCAGAAAAAGAATTAGATGAGGCAAATAAAAAAGCTGAAGAAACTACAAATCCCGCTCCTGCTGAGGAAAATAAACCAGCTGAACAACCTAAATCAGAAAAAGGTGAAGCTTTAGTTCAAGAAGAACTTCCAGAGTATCCTGAAATTAAAAAAGTAGGTGATAGTACTGGTAGCCCAACTAAAGAAGAAGGTAGACAAAGTGATAACACAGCTGTAAATGAACCTGCACTTGTATCAAAAACACCATCAGCTTCTGGAACAGATGCTCCAGCAGCAACACCAGCAGATGCTCCAGCAACTCCTGCGGTTGCACCAACTGTAGCAGGAACTAGCCAAGACAATACTTATCAAGCCCCAGCTGCAAAAGCAGATGATAAGAAAGAACTTCCAAATACTGGTGGAAAAGATAATGTTGCAATTGCATCATTAGGATTCCTTGGATTGCTCCTTGGTGCCCTTCCATTTGTGAAACGCAAAAACTAATTAGTTGAAGATATAAAAGAGAAGGATTTATGCCCTTCTCTTTTTGTGATATGGACTATAGTGAGAGTTCTGTTGAAAAGAAGAAAAAAGTGAACAAAACGATGTTTCAGCTTTGTTCACTTTTATGTTATTCTATAAACTTACAATAGTGCCTCAAATTCAGCGACAGTCATACCCAATTGCTGACTGGCAACCTCGGAAGTCAGAAGACCTTGGCGAACTATATCTAAGAAAGCAAAGACTCTTCCTTCAACTTTCCCACGTTCAAGTCCCTCGGCTCTAGCAGTTTCCAAAGCATAGTCCTGTGCTAACAAAGCTTGTTCTTCGCGTCTGCGTTGTTCACTAAACATCTTCCTGTCCTCCTCGGACCAGCTCTTGTAGTCCAGCAGTTGGTCTGCTTGGCTGATAGCTCGCTCAGGTTGTTGGGTAAAGGGCTTATTCCCGAAAAACTCCAACCACGGCTTGCGAACCTTGTCTTTGCTGGTTTCTCTGTATTTTTTTAGTTCCAAGAATGCTATCTTGACTAGATAGTTTTCTTGTCCATTGTTTGTAATTGTTAAAGCCTCACCTGTCGTGTCCTCGCGCATACTAAAGCTATGGAAAGCCAAGTCATCTTGGAAATAATTGCTATCCACGATTGCGATAGCGTATACTGGTGCGATGTGTTTGTAACTTTGATGAGTATTGCCTTCTTGCTGACGAATTTTTTCAAGGTTTTGATTGACCTGACTGCACAGGTAAGCCCATAAACGATTAATGAAAAAATTCTGATGATGAACTTGGATTTCAATGATTACTTGAGTGCCATTGTCCAACTCCGCCAAAACATCTATACTGGTATAGAAATCCTGCGCTGAGTAGGGCAGGGAAGGCAAGACGTGAATGTTACTTCCCTCCAAAATAGTCACATTTTTTGCTGGTAAATCTAGCATATCGCGGATAAATTGACAAGTGATTTCTGGATTATTAAAGATTTTCTTAGCAACCAAATCATTGGTTGGGCTGATGCCCGGATGTCTTAGAATCATCCTTTTCTTCCTTTTATTATACTACAGTTTTAAATCTAGGTTTCCTAGATTCTCTGGCTCTATCTATTTATTCGGAAAAAGGATGAAAAATATTGGGTATGGCTCTTCCCAATGGTATTTTTTGGTGCTTTCCTTTATAATGGGTGTATGGATAAGAAAAAATTATTATTGATTGATGGGTCTTCTGTTGCTTTTCGGGCGTTTTTTGCGCTCTATCAGCAGTTGGACCGTTTTAAGAATGCGGCTGGCTTGCATACCAATGCGATTTATGGCTTTCAGTTGATGTTGAGCCATTTGTTGGAGCGGGTTGAGCCGAGTCATATTTTGGTGGCTTTTGATGCGGGAAAGACGACCTTCCGTACAGAGATGTATGCGGACTATAAGGGTGGTCGAGCTAAGACTCCTGATGAGTTTCGTGAGCAATTTCCCTTCATTCGTGAGTTGTTGGATCATATGGGGATTCGTCACTATGAGTTGGCTCAGTATGAGGCGGATGATATTATTGGGACACTGGATAAACTAGCAGAGCAGGATGGTTTTGATATTACCATTGTCAGTGGGGATAAGGACTTGATTCAGCTGACGGATGAGCATACGGTGGTTGAGATTTCCAAGAAAGGTGTGGCTGAGTTTGAGGCCTTTACGCCGGAATATCTTATGGAAAAAATGGGGCTCACACCGACTCAGTTTATCGATCTCAAGGCGCTCATGGGTGATAAGTCGGATAATATCCCTGGGGTGACCAAAATCGGTGAAAAGACGGGTATCAAGCTCTTGCTGGAGCATGGTTCGCTTGAGGGAATTTATGAGAATATCGATGGGATGAAGGCTTCTAAGATGAAGGAAAATCTCATCAATGATAAGGAACAGGCCTTTTTGTCAAAAACACTGGCGACCATTGATACCAAGGCACCGATTGAGATTGGTTTGAAGGATTTGGTCTATAGCGGTCCAGATGTGGAAAATCTTGGAAAATTCTACGATGAGATGGGCTTCAAACAGCTCAAACAGGCTTTAAATGTGTCGTCAGCTGATGTGGCTGAGAGTTTGGACTTTACTATTGTTGACCAAATCAGTCAAAATATGCTGAGTGAAGAGTCTATCTTCCATTTTGAGCTTTTTGGTGAGAATTACCATACGGATGATTTGGTTGGATTTGCCTGGTCTTGTAGAGATAAGCTCTATGCCACAGACAAGCTTGAGCTTTTGCAAGAGCCGATTTTCAAGGACTTCTTAGAAAAAACACCTCTGAGAGTTTATGACTTTAAGAAGGCTAAAGTTCTCTTGAATCGTTTTGGTGTGAATTTGCAGGCGCCTGCTTTTGATAGCCGTTTGGCTAAATACCTCCTTTCGACTGTGGAGGACAATGAAATTGCGACTATTGCTAGTCTTTATGGTCAGACTTACTTGGTTGATGATGAGACTTTCTATGGTAAGGGTGTCAAGAAGACCATTCCTGAACGTGAGAAATTCTTGGAGCATTTAGCTCGTAAGCTTGCTGTTTTGGTCGAAACAGAACCTGTTTTACTTGAAAAACTCAGCGAAAATGGGCAATTAGAGCTTCTTTATGATATGGAGCAACCTCTGGCTTTTGTTCTTGCCAAGATGGAAATTGCTGGGATTACGGTCAAGAAAGAGACCTTGCTTGAGATGCAGGCTGAAAATGAGCTTGTCATTGAAAAACTGACTCAGGAGATTTATGAACTGGCTGGTGAGGAGTTTAATATCAACTCGCCTAAGCAGTTGGGCGTGCTTCTCTTTGAAAAATTGGGGCTACCTCTAGAATACACTAAGAAAACCAAGACAGGTTATTCTACAGCCGTGGATGTCTTGGAGCGACTGGCTCCTATTGCTCCAATTGTTAAGAAAATCCTGGATTACCGTCAGATTGCCAAGATTCAGTCTACTTATGTGATTGGCTTGCAGGACTGGATTTTGGCTGATGGCAAGATTCATACTCGCTATGTGCAGGATTTGACCCAGACTGGGCGTTTGTCTAGTGTGGATCCAAACTTGCAAAATATTCCTGTACGATTGGAACAAGGGCGCTTGATTCGGAAGGCTTTTGTGCCAGAGTGGGAGGATAGTGTCCTTCTCAGCTCGGACTATTCACAGATTGAATTGCGTGTTTTGGCACATATCTCTAAAGACGAGCACTTGATTAAGGCCTTCCAAGAGGGAGCAGATATCCATACTTCAACAGCCATGCGGGTCTTTGGCATTGAACGTCCTGAGGATGTGACTGCAAATGATCGTCGCAATGCTAAGGCGGTTAACTTTGGAGTGGTTTACGGGATTTCAGACTTTGGTTTGTCTAATAATTTGGGCATTAGCCGTAAGGAAGCCAAAGCCTATATTGATACCTACTTTGAACGCTTCCCAGGTATTAAAAACTACATGGATGAAGTAGTGCGTGAGGCGCGTGATAAGGGCTATGTAGAGACACTTTTCAAGCGTCGTCGTGAGTTGCCAGATATCAATTCGCGCAACTTCAATATTCGTGGTTTTGCAGAGCGGACAGCTATCAACTCTCCTATCCAGGGGTCGGCGGCAGATATTCTCAAGATTGCTATGATTCAGCTGGATAAAGCCTTGGTTGCAGGTGGTTATCAGACTAAGATGCTGTTACAAGTGCACGATGAAATCGTCCTTGAAGTTCCTAAATCGGAGCTGGCAGATATGAAAAAATTGGTCAAACAAACCATGGAAGAAGCCATTCAACTCAGTGTTCCCCTTATCGCAGATGAAAATGAAGGGGCAACCTGGTACGAGGCTAAATAAAAAGGGGGCTAGTCCTCCTTTTTGTAGTAGAATTATGCAAGCCTTTTCAAATTGTGCTATACTGATGAAAAAGGAGGATTTCTATGAGTCAAGAATTTATTAATCCAAGTGATGGCGTGATTCGTCAGTATCTCGCAACGAGTAAAACCCTTGCTGTGGTGGGCTTGTCTGACCGTGAGGAAACAACTAGCAATCGAGTGACCAAGGAAATGCAGGCTCGGGGTTATAAAATCATCCCAGTCAATCCCAAGGCGGCGGGTGGCGAAATCTTGGGTGAAAAGGCTTATGCTAGCCTAGCGGAGATTCCTTTTCCTGTAGATATTGTCAATGTTTACCGTCGCAGCGAGTTTTTGCCTGATGTGGCGCGTGATTTTCTCAAAGCTGATGCTAATATTTTTTGGGCACAGCTGGGACTTGAAAGTCTAGAGGCGGAAGAAATCTTGCGTGCTGGTGGATGCGATGATATTGTGATGAATCGTTGCATCAAGAGAGAACATACACGCTTGATTGAGGAAGCATAAGAAAAAGGTAGCTGGTGGGCTACCTTTTGTGTTATACTCAATGAAAATCAAAGAGCAAACTAGGAAACTAGCCGCAGGTTGCTCAAAAGACTGTTTTTGAGGTTGCAGATAGAACTGACGAAGTCAGCTCAAAACACTGTTTTGAGGTTGTGGATAGAACTGACGAAGTCAGTAACCATACCTATGGCAAGGCGACGTTGACGTGGTTTGAAGAGATTTTCGAAGAGTTTAGAAAATGCCGATAAGGGTCTGCATACCAAGACTAGTGAGGATGATGGCAATCCAGCAGATGGCTCCGAGGATAATAGATTTTCCGCTGGATTTGACCATAGCTACCAGATTGGTTTTGAGACCGATAGCACTCATGGCCATGATAATGAGGAATTTGGAGAGTTGTTTGAGTGGGGTAAAGAAACTACTGGACACACCGAGAGAGGTTAGGATGGTAGTTAGGAGAGATGCAAGGATAAAGTAAAGGATAAACAGCGGGAAGACTTTTTTCAGTTGCAAACCTTGCTTATTTTTTTGCTCGCGACTTTGCCAGTAGGAGAGAAAGAGAGTGATGGGGATAATAGCCAGAGTACGTGTGAGTTTGACAATGGTTGCGGATTCGAGGGTATTGGTCTGGTAGAGACTGTCCCAAGCGCTAGCTGTAGCTGTTACAGAGGAAGTGTCATTGACCGCAGTTCCTGCAAAGAGGGCGAAGCCTTCATTAGATAGATGAAGCCAGGTACCTAGCGTTGGAAATATGAGCGCAGCCAAGACATTGAAGAAAAAGATAACGGAGATGGCTTGGGCTACTTCCTTTTCCTTGGCATGGATAACGGGCGCTGTCGCTGCAATGGCAGAGCCCCCACAGATAGAAGAACCCACTCCAATCAAGGTAGCCAGTTTTGTGTCCAGTGCAAAGAAACGCTGGAAGAGGTAGGCAACAATCAAGGCTATTGAGATGGTGGACAGGATGACAGGGAGTGAAGATTGCCCAACTGCGAAGACTTGCGAGATATTGAGACCAAAACCAAGCAAGATAACGGCATACTGGAGCAATTTCTTGGAACTAAAGGTCAATCCAGCATCCAGTTGTTTATAAGACGAGAGAAAGGGATGGAGAAGCATGCCTATGAAAATTGCAAAGACAGGCGCGCCAATAACAGGGAAGAATCCTCCTAAGTACCAAGATACGATTGAAATCAGAAGGCAGGCCAATATACCTGCTCCATTTTTTGATAGAAATGACATAAAAACCTCCAAATAGAATCTGTTACCATTATAGACCTGTAAACAGGAAAAGTAAAATAGAAAGTGGAAAGTTATTCTATCATGTATTTTTGCGGTCGGGGGGCTTTTATAGTATAATAGAGATACGTTTTGAAAGTAGGAGGTATCTATGGACTTAACTAAGCGCTTTAATAAACAGTTAGATAAGATTCAAGTTTCGTTGATTCGTCAGTTTGACCAGGCTATTTCTGAGATTCCTGGGGTTTTGCGTTTGACCTTGGGGGAGCCTGATTTTACAACGCCAGATCATGTCAAGGAGGCGGCCAAGCGAGCGATTGACCAGAACCAATCCTACTATACAGGGATGAGTGGTCTGTTGACTTTACGTCAGGCGGCCAGTGACTTTGTTAAGGAAAAGTACCAACTGGACTATGCTCCTGAAAATGAAATCTTGGTTACAATTGGTGCGACAGAGGCTTTATCTGCTACTTTGACAGCTATTTTGGAAGAGGGAGACAAGGTGCTCTTGCCAGCTCCTGCTTATCCGGGTTATGAACCAATTGTCAATCTAGTTGGGGCAGAGATTGTCGAGATTGACACAACTGAAAATGGTTTTGTCTTGACTCCTGAGATGTTGGAGAAGGCCATTTTGGAGCAGGGTGACAAGCTCAAGGCGGTTATTCTCAACTATCCAGCAAATCCGACAGGAATTACCTACAGTCGGGAGCAGTTGGAAGCTTTGGCAGCTGTTTTACGCAAGTACGAAATTTTCGTTGTCTGTGATGAGGTTTACTCAGAATTGACCTACACAGGCGAAACCCATGTATCTCTGGGAACTATGTTGAGAGACCAGGCTATTATTATCAATGGTTTGTCTAAATCGCATGCCATGACAGGTTGGCGTTTGGGGCTGATTTTCGCTCCTGTGGCCTTCACAGCCCAGTTAATCAAGAGTCACCAGTACTTGGTTACTGCTGCAAATACCATGGCTCAACATGCTGCGGTGGAAGCCTTGACGGCTGGTAAAAACGATGCGGAGCCTATGAAGAAGGAATACATCCAGCGTCGAGATTATATTATCGAGAAAATGACTGCTCTTGGTTTTGAGATTATCAAACCAGACGGTGCCTTCTATATCTTTGCTAAGATTCCAGCGGGCTACAATCAAGACTCCTTTGCCTTTCTCAAGGATTTTGCTCAGAAGAAGGCCGTTGCCTTTATCCCTGGTGCCGCCTTTGGGCGTTATGGAGAAGGTTATGTTCGCCTGTCTTATGCAGCCAGTATGGAGACTATCAAAGAAGCCATGAAACGACTTGAGGAGTACATGAGAGAAGCATGATTCAGTCTATCACGAGTCAAGGCTTGGTGCTCTACAATCGCAATTTTCGGGAGGATGACAAGCTCGTCAAGATTTTTACAGAGCAGGCTGGCAAACGCATGTTTTTCGTTAAACATGCTGGCCAGTCTAAGCTGGCACCGGTTATTCAGCCCTTGGTGCTGGCACGATTTCTCTTACGAATCAATGATGATGGGCTCAGTTACATTGAGGACTATCATGAGGTGATGACCTTTCCCAAGATTAATAGTGACCTCTTTGTCATGGCCTATGCGACCTATGTAGCGGCTCTTGCAGATGCTAGTTTGCAGGACAATCAGCAAGATGCCCCCTTGTTTGCTTTTTTACAAAAGACCTTGGAGTTGATGGAAGAGGGTTTGGATTATCAAGTTTTGACCAATATTTTTGAAATTCAAATCTTGACTCGATTTGGGATCAGCCTCAATTTTAATGAGTGTGTCTTTTGTCATCGGGTTGGTCAGGCTTTTGACTTTTCTTTCAAATATGGCGCCTGCCTCTGTCCAGAGCATTATCATGAAGATGAGAGACGTTGCCATCTCAATCCCAATATCCCTTATCTGCTCAATCAATTTCAAGCCATTGATTTTGAGACCTTGGAGACCATTTCGCTCAAGCCTGAAATCAAGCAAGAGCTACGCCAATTTATGGATCAACTCTACGAAGAGTACGTTGGGATTCACCTAAAATCAAAGAAATTTATTGATTCCCTAGCAGACTGGGGACAATTACTAAAAGAGGAAAAGAAATGAAAAAAATCGCAGTAGATGCCATGGGGGGCGATTACGCACCTCAGGCCATCGTTGAGGGTGTCAATCAAGCCCTAGCTGACTTTTTAGATATCGAGGTTCAACTCTACGGAGATGAAGCTAAAATCAAGCAATATCTGACAGCGACAGAGCGCGTCAGCATTATCCATACGGATGAGAAGATTGATTCAGACGATGAACCTACGAGAGCTATTCGGAAGAAGAAAAATGCCAGTATGGTCTTGGCGGCCAAGGCTGTCAAAGATGGAGAGGCAGATGCTGTACTCTCGGCTGGGAATACAGGTGCTTTGTTGGCTGCAGGATTCTTCATCGTGGGTCGTATCAAGAATATCGACCGTCCTGGGCTTATGTCAACCTTGCCGACTATTGATGGGAAAGGTTTTGATATGCTTGACCTCGGTGCTAATGCAGAAAATACAGCCCAGCACCTCCATCAATATGCTGTTCTAGGTTCCTTCTATGCTAAAAATGTCCGTGGAATTGCGCAACCACGCGTTGGCTTGCTCAACAACGGAACAGAGAGTAGTAAGGGCGACCCGCTTCGTAAGGAAACCTATGAATTGCTGGCGGCTGATGAAAGTTTAAACTTTATCGGAAACGTGGAAGCGCGTGATTTGATGAATGGCGTTGCGGATGTTGTCGTTGCAGATGGTTTCACGGGAAACGCTGTGCTCAAATCCATTGAAGGGACAGCCATGGGAATCATGAGCTTGCTCAAGACCGCTATTACAGGTGGAGGTCTGCGAGCGAAACTAGGTGCCCTCCTTCTCAAGGATAGCCTCAGAGGTTTGAAAAAACAGCTCAACTACTCAGATGTTGGTGGAGCGGTCTTGTTTGGTGTTAAGGCACCGGTTGTCAAGACTCATGGCTCAAGCGATGCCAAGGCTGTCTATAGTACGATTCGCCAGATTCGTACCATGCTAGAAACAGACGTAGTTGCCCAGACTGCGCGTGAATTTTCAGGAGAATAAAAGAGATGACAGAAAAAGAAATTTTTGACCGTATTGTGACCATTATCCAAGAGCGACAGGGAGAGGACTTTGTCGTGACAGAATCCTTGAGTCTGAAAGACGATTTGGATGCTGACTCCGTTGACTTGATGGAGTTTATCTTGACACTGGAGGATGAATTTAATATCGAAATTAGCGATGAGGAAATTGATCAACTACAAAGTGTAGGAGATGTGGTTAAAATCATTCAAGCAAAATAAAGATAAGAAGTTCCAAGGCATTTGCTTTGGAATTTTTCTTTAGTTCAAGTGACCGTTTAGGAACAGATTTAGTCTTTCTAGGGACAGGAGAGATATGAAAACAAATAAAGGATATAATGTAGTCAGAAAAATCAATCTCCAAAAAGGAGATAAGAAATGAAGATCAAATGAAAATATCAATTGATTTCTGTTAGAACAAAAAATGTTAATATAATCACAATTTTAATTGACTTTCTTTTTTTACAGGACTATAATGTAGATATAAAAAAGGATTTATTTTATAGTTGTGGGAAGGTGATGGCTATGTACTTTTTATAAACTAGTCTCTATCTTTTGTTCTTGGAAATTTTAGGAGTTCTTGTGGTTCAGGTTCATGAACCTGACATCTATTTTGACTTCGTTTCTATTTGATTTTCTTACTTTGGATTTATCTATTTTAGGAGGAAATGGCTATGAAAAAATCTAAACTACTTACACTTGGGTTGCTTGCAGGTGCTGGTCTACTATTGTCTATCAATCAAGCACATGCTGCGGATACTTGGGTTAAAAATGGCGCTGACTGGAATCTTTCTCAAGATGGCAGTCTCGCTAAAAATAAATGGGTACAAAATGCTGGCTCTTGGTACTATTTTGACGGTTCTGGTAAAATGCAGACAGGCTGGCTCAAAGATGGTAACACCTGGTATTCACTAGCAGATAGTGGTGCTATGCGCACAGGCTGGTACAAGGAAGGTAACACCTGGTATTCACTAGCAGATAGTGGTGCTATGCGCACAGGTTGGTACAAAGAAGGGTCTACATGGTATTACCTCAAAGACAGTGGCGCTATGGCAACAGGATGGGCGACTGCAAATGGTCAATGGTCTTACTTTGAAAAATCAGGTGCTATGGTAGCAGATAGAGCTGTTCCAGCAAGCGATGGGGAAAGTTATGTCATTGGTAAGGATGGTTATATGTTAACCAGACTTCCAAGTGAAGTTGAACAAGATCCTTTTGATGATACAGTTATTACAGATATCGTTACTTTGTCTGATGGTTATGACTATCACCTTGTTCATCATAAGAAAGATGGAGTTGTTATCGAAAAGAATGCCTGGTATATCAAACCTATTGTTGAACGTTTTTCTTATCAAAAGATTGGCGATATAAAACGAAATACTTTAGATGCAATTACTGATAATAAAAAACCAGGGGAAGAAATTGATCCTAAAGCTGTCATAAAGAATTTCCAAAACTTACCAAATAAGTATTACTTTGGAGCAGATGGACGTAAGGTTGCGAATCTACCAGAATTCACTACTCACTTCCCTATTCAAAAAGTTGGATCTGAACTTTATCTTAGAAATTCAAGTCCAGTTATTAGTCTAGAATCATCTGGATTTACAATTAATGACAATAAACTTTATCTAAGAGATGTCAATGATCATAATGGTAAACTTGTAACTGGATATTTCACAATGTTTATGGACGGATTATCATATAAAGATCACCATATTTTAGGCTATGCAGATGAATCTGGTGAAATCGTGAAGATGAAAGTTTTGCCTAATGATTTCCGTGGTCATATTGAAAAAGGATTTTCCGGTTTTTATGGAGAAACTGTTAGATACGACGGTTCAACAGGCAATGTTTATGTTGTGAAATAAACTATCTGACAGAGTAAAACGAAAAAAGCGAACAGCTTTGTATACTAGGAAGTCATGTTCGCTTTTATTCATAATGTAATAGTTACTGTTTGGTCTCTGTTTCAAAAAAATCTACTTGATAATAATCACGAACTTCTCTTTTCATTTCTTCTAGTAATCGACTTTCATCTGTTGATTCGAGTAAGGATAATCCTTTATTAATCATAGTATGATCTTCATTAACAATTCCCAGACGTACTTGAGCTACACCTAATAAATCGTATCGTTTCAATATTTTTGCTAAATCAAGACATTCTTGAATTAAGCATAGACAGTCATCTTTCTTCCCTGCTTCAAGGTACATTCGTGTCATATTGGCTAGAATGGAGTAATGAATACTTTGAATTGGACGATAATCTGTGTATTTATTTAGAGATTTTACAAGCCTTTGACGTAGCATTTCTAGTGAATCAATAGGGAAATGAAAGATGATAATCACTAATAATCGCAAATCTGAAAGAAACCACTGATCTCTTTTTTCCAATTCTTTCCATAACTCTTCAGCTAAGGCTTCGGCTTTTTCGGAAAACTGATTTTCAATTACTTCTATAAAAATGGTTAGTTCTTTCACAGCATGTTCTATTGGGATATCATTTTGCACTTCATCTAGATAAATTTGACATTTTGATAGCAGTGTCTTCATTTCTTCTAGATTAGGTGAAGAAATGACTTGATAATATTCTGAAAATAATTTCTTACGAGAATCCATTTGGTAATGTTGACAAATATAATGAAATTCATCGAAACTCATATCAATTTGCCTCAAAAGCAACTCCATAGTATCATACCTAGGAGTAGAATGATTATTTTCAAACTTAGATAAGTTAGAATGAGTAATGTAGTCACCACAGACCTCATTTTGTGTAATCCCTTTTGACTTACGAATGTATTTATAAACTGAACCAATATCCCACCGCATATTTTTGCCTCCAAAAATGTTCCAAAAGTAGAAGTTTTAGGAAAATATTTATATTTAGTATATCATAAAGGTGTGGGGTGGGCAATGATGATAGAAAGAAGGTGTTGGTTGACTCTTAAGGATTATTAGGAGTTATGTAGAATGTTTATGATGGAAAAATATCTTTTTATAACTATTCAATAAAGGAGGAAATGGCTATGAAAAAATCTAAACTACTCACACTTGGTTTGCTTGTAGGTGCTGGTCTGCTTTTGTCTATCAACCAAGCACAGGCTGCAGATACTTGGGTTAAAAATGGTGCTGACTGGAATCTTTCACAAGATGGCAGTCTCGCTAAAAACAAATGGGTGCAAAATGCTGGCTCTTGGTATCACTTTGACGGTTCTGGTAAAATGCAGACAGGCTGGCTCAAAGACGGCAATACATGGTACTCCCTAGCAGATAGTGGCGCTATGCGTACTGGCTGGTACAAGGACGGCAATACATGGTACTCCCTAGCAGATGGTGGCGCCATGCGTACAGGTTGGTACAAAGAAGGGTCTACTTGGTACTACCTCAAAGACAGTGGCGCTATGGCAACAGGATGGGCGACTGTAAATGGTCAATGGTCTTACTTTGAAAACTCAGGAGCTATGGCCGCAGATAGAGCTATTCCAGCCAGCGATGGAGAAAGTTATGTCATTGGTAAGGATGGTTATATGTTGACCAAACTCCCTAGTCAGGTTGAACAATCCCAAGCGGATGATACAATTATCACAAATATTGTTACTTTGTCTGACGGGTATGATTATCATCTTATTTATAGAAAAGATGGAGTCGTTGTTGAAAAAAATGCTTGGTACATCAAGCCAGAGTTTAAAAAGTTTTCTAATAAATATGGGGATCACGTTTCTAATACGACGTTGGCTTTAATAGATAATAAAGATCAAGGACAGGAAATTGATCCTAAAGCCGTTATAAAGAATTTCCAAAACTTACCAAACAGGTATTACTTTGGGGCAGATGGTCGTCGCGTAACAAATTTACCAGAAATGACCACCTATTCAGAGATTAAAAAAGTTGGAAATGATGTCTATCTAGAAAATCCGGGTGCACGACTTTTTCTTGGAGCTACCAGCTTCACAATCAATAATAATAAACTATACCATTTAGATGGTGCTAATGGCAAACTCAAAACAGGTTATTTTGCATTGATTGATGATAGACCAAGTTCTCATCACTATCATATTCTTGTTTATGCAGATCAATCTGGTGAAATTCTTAAAATGAAACGATTGCCAACAGGAATTTCAGATTATCTTAATAAAGAAATTGACGGTTTCTACGGTCAAACTGTTAAAATCGATAGTAAGACAGGAAATGTTTCTGTTGTTAAATAAACTATCTGACAGAGTAAAACGAAAAAGCGAACAGCTTTGTTTACTAGGAAGTCATGTTCATTTCGCTATAGAATAGGAGGAAATGGCTATGAAAAAATCTAAATTACTTACACTTGGTTTGCTTGCAGGTGCTGGTCTACTATTGTCTATCAATCAAGCACAGGCTGCAGATACTTGGGTTAAAAATGGCGCTGACTGGAATCTTTCTCAAGATGGCAGTCTTGCTAAAAATAAATGGGTACAAAATGCTGGTTCTTGGTACCACTTTGACGGTTCTGGAAAAATGCAGACAGGTTGGCTCAAAGACGGTAACACTTGGTATTTGCTCGCAGATAGTGGGGCTATGCGTACTGGCTGGTACAAGGAAGGCAATACATGGTATTCACTCGCAGATAGTGGCGCTATGCGCACTGGTTGGTACAAAGAAGGGTCTACTTGGTACTATCTTCATTTTAGTGGTTCTATGATGACAGGTTGGGTGTTCATAGATGGTAATTGGTATTATTTTGAACAATCAGGTGCAATGGCCTCTGATAGAGTTATAAATTCTAGTGATGGCACAGGCTATATTCTCAGCAAGGATGGCCATATGTTCACTTTACAAAATAGCCCTTATAAACATGGTGACATTGTTCGTTTAGGCGATGGATATGAATATCTGATTACAGCAAAATTTGACGGAAATAACTTTACTGATGTTATCGTGGATAAAAACACTTGGTATATCAAACCTGAGTTCAAGAAGTTTTCCGACAAATATGGGGATGAGGTTGCAAATACTACCTTAGCTTTAGTGGATAATAAAGAAGAAGGACAAGAAATTGATCCTAAAGCTGTTATTCGTAATTTCCAAAACCTACCAGGTCGATATTACTTTGGAGCAGATGGTCGTAGAGTATTACCACTTCCAGAGATGACAACTAGATCAGAAATCAAAAAAGTCGGCAATGATCTTTATCTAGAAGACCCAGGTGTACGACTTAGACTTCCATCTACTAACTTTACAATCAATAACAATAAACTATACTATTTAGATAATGGACAAGGTAAGCTCAAAACAGGTTACTTTGTACTGATTGATGATGGTATGGCTACAACCCTCCATCACTTACTTGTATATGCAGACCAATCTGGTGAGGTTCTTAAGATGAAACGCTTGCCATCAAGATTTTCAGATTATTTTGACAAAGAAATCGATGGTTTCTATGGTCAAAAAATTAAGATTACACAGCCAAATAAGTATGAATATTACAAGGTTCTTGTGGTAAAATAAATAGATAAGCAATCTTCACAACGAATATAAAAAATAAAACGTGCAAATCATTTTCAAGAGGCTTTAGATTTCTTGTATTTAAAAGAAACTAGGGCCTTTTGTAGATTTATAAGGGGATAGAGAGGATATAAAATTATGAAAAGGAGTTTGTCATGAAAATGAAAAATACATTTGTAGAATTGGAACAATTTGAAGATATTTACAGTTGGTGATATCTATTCCCAAAGCAAAGCTAGTGTTTTGCTACTAATGGGTTAATTAAACGGATTTATGATTATATTACTTGAATTTTTAGTGTTTATATTGATTTTAATCAATATTTTAGCTCCTCCGATTTATCTAGGTAGTCAACTCTCTAAAGCATTTTATGACAAACGTTCTATATTTCTTTTGGTAGTTTTTAAGCTATTTGCTACCTTCGTTTTTCCGAGTTTCTCGCATGTTGCCAATTTATTATTCTTTTATATAATATTTTGGATTGTGTTAAAGAAAAAGAAGAAGGAAGCTCTCTTTCTTGCACTTTATCTATTTGTGTTTTATCAAAGTATTCGATATTTGGTTTTGACATTTATAATACGATTGATATTTGACTACTCTGAACTATCTGATTTTTTGCATAGTGGATTTAATTCTGTATTTAGTTTGATTTCGTTGTTTTTGTCTGTTGTCATTTTAAGACGATGGGGAATTGATTTCAATATATTATTTTTAGATAAATTTCGATCGTTAGTGATGAAAAGTATGTGGATTTTATCCTTATTGTTTGGTTTCAGACTGTTTTCATCCATCATGTCTGGGGGATGTAATCCTTTCTACGTTCGTTTTGACACGACCATTTCTCTTCTGATTTTCATTCTCTTTTTCTCTTGGCTTTTTTACATCAAGCATTTGGAGCAGGTTTATCGTGATGAGCAGACCATTCAGAGACAGGAAGATGAAAATCGTTCCTTGCAAGGAATGGTGGACAAGCTGGGTCATCTCTATGATGAGGTTCGAGGTTTTCGTCATGATTTTGCAGGAATTGTCGCCAGTATGGAGCCTGCCATAGCGAATCAAGATATGGCTGAGGTGTCTACCATTTATCAAGATGTCTTTCTAAAGACAAATGAAAAGCTGAGGAAGGCAGATTACACAGCTTTTAATCTCCACAATATCCATGATATAGCCATTCGCAATACCTTGGCAAAAGCCATGATTGTGGCAGATAATCAGGGAATTCATTTTAGTTTGGAGACGGTGGGGGTTGTCGAAGAGCTGGCATTGCCGATGTTGGAGGCTATTCGGATCCTCTCTATCCTTACGACAAATGCCTTGGAAGCAGCCAGTGAGGCTGAAAATCCGCAGATTCGGGTTGCTTTGTTGGCAGGTGATAGAAGTGTCCGTTTTATCATTGAAAACACTCGTAAGAAAGAAGAACTGAATCCCAGCATTCTCAGTCAAAAGGGGTATTCGACCAAGGGTAACCACAGTGGACTGGGCTTAGCGACCTTGGAGGATATGGTTTTTCATTATGATTTAAACTTAGATACCCAGCTAGGAGAGACGACTTTTAGACAAGATTTAGAATTGCCATTTAAGGATGAGAAACGAGGGGGAGAGGAATGAGAATTTTAGTTTTGGAAGACGATAGAGTCCAGCAAGGACGGATAGAGCAGACTTTACTAGATATTGGTCGCTCTCGCAATTTAAGATTGGAAATTGATATTGCCAAAAACTATGGGGACGTTGAAAAGTATTCTCAGTATTTTGACCATTATCAGCTCTATTTATTAGATTTAGAGATTGATGGAGAGCGTGAACGGGGCTTTCAGGTTGCTCAACAGGTTCGGGAGCGAGATCCCTTTACAAGCATTGTCTTTGTGTCCACTCACTCGGAGGCCTTGCCTCTAGCTTTTCGCTATCACTTGTCTGCCTTAGATTTTATTTCCAAGGATCAGCCAGAGGAAGATTACCGTCATCAGTTGGAGCGCTGTCTGGACTATGTACTGGCAGTGGACAAGAGGGAAAATATGCGTCTCTTCACCTATAGTTTTGAGGGAAGACGTGGCTTTACTCTGCCCTACCATGAAATTTTAGCCTTTGAAACCTCAGTGGAATCCCACCGTATCAAGGTTTATTATGCCAATCATTCTATCAAGACCATTTATGGCAGTCTCAAGGATATCGCTGCCAAGGCTGAAAAAGATTACTTTGTCTATGCCAATCGCAATACTTTAGTCAGTTTACAGGCAATTGAAGAGATGACTGCCACAGAAGTGACCTTGTTAGAAGGCTTGCATTTCCCCGTATCACGGACAGCCAGAAGAACACTTAAAAAACATCTCAATGTCTAATATCTGTTAGACTTGGATGAGTTTATCAATAAGAATGTCGGAAAATTTTCTGATATTCTTATTTTTTTGACTTCTTTTTCGAATAGATAGGTAAGAGGAAAAGGAAAGGAGCCTAGTTCATGTTTATATCAATGTTCTATCCATGGTTCACTGAGTTATTTTTTAAATAAATTTAATTTAGTTGTACATTTTCGAAATTTTTTCGATTAGATAAGTAAGAGGAAAAGAGTTTGCTTCATGTATCTACCAATTTTCTATTCATGGTACATTAAATTATTTTTCAAATAAATTTAATTTAGTTGTACATTTTCGAAATTTTTTTCGAATAGATAAGCAAGAGGAAACAGAAAGGAGTCTGG
This sequence comes from Streptococcus mitis, assembly GCF_002096735.1. Taxonomy (GTDB): domain Bacteria; phylum Bacillota; class Bacilli; order Lactobacillales; family Streptococcaceae; genus Streptococcus; species Streptococcus mitis_CZ. The sequence continues at coordinate 22,425 of NZ_NCVC01000013.1, forward strand.
TTTATGTATCTACCAATCTTGTATCCGTGGTTCATTAAATTATTTTTTAAATAAAATTTAATTTAGTTGTACATTTTCGAAATTTTTTTCGAATAGATAAGTAAGAGGAAAAGGAAGGAGACTACGCGATGTATTTACCAATCTTATTGCCATGGTTTATCAAATGGTATTTAAAATAAATGAAATCTACCTGTTCATTTTAAATCACTTCTCAAATAGATAAGTGAGACGAAAAGGAATTCAGTAATTTATCTATTCTGGTTTTTAAAATGGTTTAAGAGCCAGAAATCGTAAACTAAAAAATAGAAATAAAGGAGAAAAAAGATGACAAATTTTGACAAAATGGAACAGAACTTTGTAGCTCTTACAGAAGAAGAGTTGATGAATGTAGATGGAGGAATTGCACCAATTATTATTGGTGGTGTAGTTATTGGTTGGAAATTAATTGGAGGTGTAGCTACGCTTGCTACAGTTTCAGCAGGTGCGGGTATAGCTGCAGGATATTATGCTAATCGACCATAATTTTGTAGATATATATGAAATTTGTTAAATTAATGTTGAAGATTTGGCCTGAGCTTATGGTATTACTTAGTTCAATATCTTATACAATTATCAGGTTGGTAGCTGATGTGAATAAGCTACCCTTACCTACATGGTTTGATGATTTTAATATACCAACAATTTCATTGTTTTTAATGGTATTCATTTTATTATATAGAAGTAAAGGAGAAAAGAATGGATAAATTTCAAGTAGTTGATGAGAAAGATTTGCAAGTAATTGAAGGAGGAATTGAACCTATTTCGATTATATTTGGCCTAAGTGCTATTGCATTTGGCGCATTTGGGGCTGGTTACACATTTGGTTCAGATTTGGCTCGTCGTGGGCGTTAGATAATGAATAATCGCAACCTTAATCTCAATACATTGTTACCTAAACTAGCCACGATATTTCCTTTGTTGGGAATAACTCTTAATGTCGCGCTTCATGTGATTCGTACAGGTTCGTTAGTATCCTTTAATTGGCAATGGACTTTGGTTGGTTTGCTTTTCGCAGGATATTTTGGTATTTTTCGCAAAGATTTGTCAAAAAATAATCAAAGATATAAATGATGAATCTGAATCAAAGGGATTTTGTGCATGTGAATGGCAGAACTTTCCGCCATTTCTTATCAGGTAAATAGGAGTCTAACATGAAAACATTTTTATTAGGTTTTGCTGAGGGTTATTTTACCGTATCGCTCATAATCTACATCGCAACGTATTTGATTTTGAAAAATCCGATCAATACCCTATTTTATCCAGAAATTTACCCTGTTTTATTTGGGCTCTTTTATCTAGGATATAAGGTCAATAAAAAGCAAGTAGAGTAAGTAGCTAAGAATGACTTGTTAGTCTGCGCTAAAATGACTAGGGTATAATCTCAGAATGCATCACATCGGAGTTTAAAAGGAGTAACTATGAATCGTAATTTAGAACGGTGTTATCTATTCTGACTAGTAATAGATCATACCAGAGGTGGCTTAGAAATAACAGGGACATTAGAAATTGTAGTAATAAATAGGATGTCGTGAATGTTACTATCAATGATTTATTTGTTCCAAGATTGCCTAGGGTGTCAGTAAAAAATCAATTTCCTTTCATACCATATTTTTAGTAGGTAGGACGTTTGTTCTGCCTATTTTTTTATCCAAAAAGTGCAGTTGGGAGGGAGATAGGCGCATTTGGGGAGGAAGTCCAGTTTTTGTTTGGTGATTGGGGTAAGATAGTTGTTATCAGATGAGTATTAGGAAAAAGGAGATGAATATGAAATTTGGGAAACGTCACTATCGTCCGCAAGTGGATCAGATGGACTGCGGTGTAGCTTCATTAGCCATGGTTTTTGGCTACTATGGTAGCTATTATTCTTTGGCTCACTTGCGTGAATTGGCTAAGACGACCATGGATGGGACGACGGCTTTGGGCTTGGTCAAGGTGGCAGAGGAGATTGGTTTTGAGACGCGGGCCATTAAGGCGGATATGACGCTCTTTGACTTGCCAGATTTGACTTTTCCTTTTGTTGCTCATGTGCTTAAGGAAGGGAAATTGCTCCACTACTATGTGGTGACTGGGCAGGATAAGGATAGCATTCATATTGCTGATCCAGATCCTGGGGTGAAGTTGACTAAACTGCCACGTGAGCGTTTTGCGGAAGAATGGACAGGAGTGACTCTTTTTATGGCACCTAGTCCAGACTACAAGCCTCATAAGGATCAAAAGAATGGTCTTCTTTCTTTTATCCCTATATTAGTGAAGCAGCGTGGCTTGATTGCCAATATCGTTTTGGCGACACTCTTGGTAACCTTGATTAACATTGTGGGTTCTTATTATTTGCAGTCTATCATTGATACCTATGTGCCAGATCAGATGCGTTCGACGTTGGGGATTATTTCTATTGGGCTGGTGATTGTTTATATTCTTCAGCAGATCTTGTCTTACGCTCAGGAGTATCTCTTACTTGTTTTGGGGCAACGCTTATCGATTGATGTGATTTTGTCCTACATCAAGCATGTTTTTCACCTACCTATGTCCTTTTTTGCGACACGCAGGACAGGGGAAATCGTGTCTCGTTTCACGGATGCTAACAGTATTATCGATGCGCTGGCTTCGACCATCCTTTCGATTTTCCTAGATGTGTCAACGGTTGTCATTATTTCTCTTGTTTTATTTTCACAAAATACCAATCTCTTTTTCATGACTTTATTGGCACTTCCTATCTATACAGTGATTATCTTTGCTTTTATGAAGCCGTTTGAAAAGATGAATCGGGATACCATGGAAGCCAATGCGGTTCTGTCTTCTTCTATCATTGAGGACATCAATGGTATTGAGACTATCAAGTCTTTGACTAGTGAAAGTCAGCGTTACCAAAAAATTGACAAGGAATTTGTGGATTATCTGAAAAAATCCTTTACCTATAGTCGGGCAGAGAGTCAGCAAAAGGCTCTGAAAAAAGTTGCCCATCTCTTACTCAATGTCGGCATTCTCTGGATGGGAGCTGTTCTGGTCATGGATGGCAAGATGAGTTTGGGACAGTTGATTACCTATAATACCTTGCTGGTTTACTTTACCAATCCTTTGGAAAATATCATCAATCTGCAAACCAAGCTTCAGACAGCGCAGGTTGCCAATAACCGTCTGAATGAAGTTTATCTGGTAGCTTCTGAGTTTGAGGAGAAGAAAACAGTTGAGGATTTGAGCTTGATGAAGGGAGATATGACCTTCAAGCAGGTTCATTACAAGTATGGCTATGGTCGAGACGTCTTGTCGGCTATCAATTTGACTATTCCCCAAGGCTCTAAGGTGGCTTTTGTGGGAATTTCAGGGTCAGGTAAGACGACATTGGCCAAGATGATGGTTAATTTTTACGACCCAAGTCAAGGAGAGATTAGTCTGGGTGGTGTCAATCTTAATCAGATTGACAAAAAGGCCCTGCGCCAGTATATCAACTATCTGCCTCAACAGCCCTATGTATTTAACGGAACGATTTTGGAGAATCTTCTTTTGGGAGCCAAGGAGGGGACGACACAGGAAGATATCTTACGGGCGGTCGAATTGGCAGAGATTCGGGAGGATATCGAGCGCATGCCTCTGAATTACCAGACGGAATTGACTTCGGATGGAGCAGGGATTTCAGGTGGGCAACGTCAGAGAATCGCTCTGGCGCGTGCTCTCTTAACAGATGCCCCTGTCTTGATTTTGGATGAGGCGACCAGTAGTTTGGATATTTTGACAGAGAAGCGAATTGTTGATAATCTCATGGCTTTAGACAAGACTTTGATTTTTATTGCTCACCGTTTGACCATTGCTGAGCGGACAGAGAAGGTTGTTGTCTTGGATCAAGGCAAGATTGTTGAAGAAGGAAAGCATGCTGATTTGCTTGCACAGGGTGGCTTCTACGCCCATTTGGTGAATAGCTAGAAAGAGGAGAGGATGAAACCAGAATTTTTAGAAAGTGCGGAGTTTTATAATCGTCGATACCATAATTTTTCTAGTCGGGTGATTGTACCCATGTCCCTTCTGCTCGTGTTTTTACTTGGCTTTGCAACTTTGGCAGAGAAGGAGATGAGTTTGTCAACTAGAGCTACTGTTGAGCCTAATCGTATCCTTGCAAATATCCAGTCAACTAGCAACAATCGTATTCTTGTCAATCATTTGGAAGAAAATAAGCTGGTTAAGAAGGGGGAGCTTCTGCTTCAATATCAGGAAGGGGCAGAAGGTGTTCAAGCGGAGTCTTATGCCAGTCAGTTGGACATGTTAAAGAATCAAAAAAAGCAATTGGAGTATTTGCAAAAGAGCCTGCAAGAAGGGACGGATTACTTTCCAGAGGAGGATAAGTTTGGCTACCAGGCCACCTTTCGCGACTACATCAGCCAAGCAGGCAGTCTTAGGGCTAGTACATCGCAACAAAATGAGACCATCGCATCTCAGAATGCAGCAGCTAGTCAAACCCAAGCTGAAATCGGGAACCTCATCAGTCAAACAGAGGCTAAAATTCGCGATTACCAGACAGCTAAGTCAGCTATTGAAACAGGTACTTCCTTGGCCAGTCAGAATCTAGCCTACTCTCTCTACCAGTCTTACAAGTCTCAGGGGGAGGAAAATCCGCAAGCTAAGGCTCAGGCTGTTGCACAGGTTGAAGCACAGCTTTCTCAGTTAGAATCTAGTCTTGCTACTTACCGTGTCCAGTATGCAGGTTCAGGTATTCAGCAAGCCTATGCATCAGGATTAAGCAGTCAATTAGAGTCCCTTAAATCTCAACATTTGGCTAAGGTTGGTCAGGAATTGACCCTTCTAGACCAGAAAATCTTGGAGGTAGAATCAGGTAAGAAGGTACAGGGAAGTCTTTTAGACAAGGGGAAAATTATGGCGAGTGAGGATGGGGTGCTTCATCTTAATCCTGAGACCAGTGATTCTACCATGGTAGCAGAAGGTACCCTACTAGCTCAACTCTATCCATCCTTGGAAAAAGAAAGGAAAGCCAAACTAACAGCTTATCTCAGTTCAAAAGATGTAGCAAGGATCAAGGTCGGTGATTCTGTTCGCTATACGACTACTCATGATGCCAAGAATCAACTTTTCCTAGATTCTACTATTACAAGTATTGATGCAACAGCTACTAAGACTGAAAAAGGGAATTTCTTTAAAATCGAGGCGGAGACTAATCTGACTTCGGAGCAGACTGAAAAACTTCGGTACGGGGTGGAAGGTCGCCTGCAGATGATTACGGGCAAGAAAAGTTACCTGCGTTATTATTTAGATCAATTTTTGAACAAAGAGTAATGTTCGTGTTTTTAGATTTAAATGATTTTAAAACTGTGAGAAAGATATTTCTTGCGGTTTTTTCTTTATGATTTTTGAGGTTACTACGTTATTTATTCGGTTAAATTCTTGTAATTTTAGGTTTTTTATGGTAGAATGTGCTCAAGTAATACGAAAGGCGAACTTTAAAATGTCAAAACAATTGATCTATTCGGGAAAAGCTAAAGATATCTATACAACTGAGGATGAAAATCTTATTATTTCAACTTACAAGGACCAGGCGACTGCTTTCAATGGTGTTAAGAAGGAGCAGATTGCAGGTAAGGGAGTGTTGAATAATCAGATTTCATCTTTTATTTTTGAGAAATTAAATGCGGCTGGTGTGGCGACTCACTTTGTGGAGAAACTTTCAGATACGGAACAACTCAATAAAAAGGTGGAAATCATTCCTTTGGAAGTCGTGCTTCGCAACTACACGGCTGGTTCCTTTTCAAAACGTTTTGGTGTGGATGAGGGAATCGCCTTGGAGATTCCGATTGTTGAATTTTACTATAAAAATGATGATTTGGATGATCCATTCATCAATGATGAGCATGTGAAATTCCTACAGATTGCGGATGACCAGCAAATCGCCTACTTGAAGGAAGAAACTCGTCGGATCAATGAACTCTTGAAAGCCTGGTTTGCTGAGATTGGCCTTAAGTTGATTGACTTTAAGCTAGAGTTCGGTTTTGACAAGGATGGCAAGATTATCTTAGCAGATGAATTTTCACCAGATAACTGCCGTTTGTGGGATGCGGATGGCAACCACATGGATAAGGATGTTTTCCGTAGAGGATTGGGAGAACTAACAGACGTTTACGAGATTGTTTGGGAGAAATTGCAGGGATTGAAATAATCTGTTTGCAACGGAAAACCTTCGTCTCTCAACTAAAAGGACTCAGGCTGAAAAGGTCCCCCAGACCTTTTCACTCCGTAGGGGATTGGGAGAACTGACAGACGTTTACGAGATCGTCTGGGAAAAGTTGCAGGAATTGAAATAATCTATTTGCAAGACTCTCAAGGTAATTTGGAAACATTGTAAGAGCTGAAATAAAGGAATAAGGATTGATGGATAAACGTATTTTTGTTGAAAAAAAGGCTGATTTTCAGGTCAAGTCAGAGAGTTTGGTGAGAGAACTCCAGCACAACTTGGGGCTTTCAAGCTTGAAAAGTATTCGTATTGTGCAAGTGTATGATGTATTTGACTTGGCAGAGGACCTGTTTGCACCTGCAGAGAAACATATTTTCTCTGAGCAGGTGACAGACCATGTTTTGGACGAAGCGGCTGTGCAGGCGGATCTTGCCAACTATGTTTTCTTTGCCATTGAAAGCCTACCAGGGCAGTTTGACCAGCGTGCAGCATCTTCACAGGAAGCTTTGCTTTTACTAGGAAGTTCGAGTGATGTAACGGTTAATACAGCCCAACTTTACTTGGTGAATAAAGATATTGATGCGACTGAGTTAGAAGCGGTCAAAAACTACTTACTCAACCCAGTTGATTCTCGTTTCAAGGACATCACGACAGGGATTGCCAAGCAGGAATTTTCAGAGTCAGACAAGACCATTCCGAAATTGACTTTCTTTGAAAGCTATACAGCAGAAGACTTTGCTCGCTACAAGGCTGAGCAAGGGATGGCCATGGAAGTGGATGATTTGCTCTTTATCCAAGACTATTTCAAGTCAATCGGGCGCGTGCCGACGGAAACAGAACTCAAGGTTTTGGACACTTACTGGTCTGACCACTGCCGTCACACGACTTTTGAGACTGAGTTAAAGCAGATTGATTTCTCAGCTTCTAAATTCCAAAAACAATTGCAGTCAACCTATGATAAATATATCGCTATGCGCGATGAGTTGGGGCGTTCTGAAAAACCGCAAACCTTGATGGATATGGCGACTATTTTCGGTCGTTATGAGCGTGCCAATGGACGTTTGGACGACATGGAAGTGTCTGATGAAATAAACGCCTGCTCAGTAGAAATCGAAGTGGACGTTGATGGTGTGAAAGAACCATGGCTTCTCATGTTTAAAAATGAAACTCACAACCATCCAACGGAAATTGAGCCATTTGGTGGGGCGGCTACTTGTATTGGTGGGGCTATTCGTGACCCATTATCAGGTCGCTCATATGTTTACCAAGCTATGCGGATCTCAGGTGCTGGTGATATTACAGCACCGATTTCAGAAACTCGCGCTGGTAAATTGCCACAACAAGTTATTTCTAAAACAGCTGCTCATGGTTATTCTTCATACGGTAACCAGATTGGGCTTGCGACGACCTACGTTCGTGAGTATTTCCACCCAGGCTTTGTAGCTAAGCGTATGGAGCTAGGTGCTGTTGTCGGTGCGGCTCCTAAGGGCAATGTTGTCCGTGAAAAACCGGAAGCGGGTGATGTAATTATCCTCCTTGGAGGTAAGACTGGACGTGATGGTGTCGGTGGTGCGACAGGTTCTTCCAAGGTTCAAACAGTTGAGTCTGTAGAGACTGCTGGAGCTGAGGTTCAAAAAGGAAATGCTATCGAAGAACGTAAGATTCAACGTCTTTTCCGTAATGGTGAAGTGACACGTCTGATCAAAAAATCAAATGACTTTGGTGCTGGTGGTGTCTGTGTAGCTATTGGTGAATTAGCAGACGGTCTTGAAATCGACCTCAACAAGGTGCCTCTTAAATACCAGGGCTTGAATGGTACTGAAATTGCCATCTCTGAATCTCAAGAACGGATGGCAGTCGTGGTTCGTCCTGAAGATGTGGATGCCTTCGTTGCTGAATGTAATAAAGAAAATATTGACGCTGTTGTGGTGGCAACAGTGACTGAAAAACCAAATCTAGTCATGCACTGGAATGGTGAAACAATTGTCGACTTGGAACGTCGTTTCCTTGATACAAACGGTGTGCGCGTGGTCGTTGATGCAAAGGTTGTGGACAAGGATGTCAAGCTCCCAGAAGAGCGCACAACAAACTCTGATACACTTGAAGCTGATACCCTTGCGGTTCTATCTGATTTGAACCATGCGAGTCAAAAAGGCTTGCAGACTATCTTTGACTGCTCTGTTGGACGCTCAACGGTTAATCACCCACTTGGTGGTCGTTACCAACTCACACCAACTGAGGCATCTGTGCAGAAATTACCAGTTCAACACGGTGTGACTCATACTGCGTCAGTCATGGCTCAAGGATTCAACCCATATGTAGCTGAATGGTCTCCATATCACGGTGCTGCCTATGCGGTTATTGAAGCGACTGCTCGTTTGGTTGCTGCTGGTGCCAACTGGTCTAAGGCTCGCTTCTCTTACCAAGAGTACTTCGAGCGTATGGACAAGCAAGCTGAGCGTTTTGGTCAGCCAGTAGCAGCTCTTCTAGGCTCTATCGAAGCTCAGATTCAGCTTGGCTTGCCATCTATCGGTGGTAAGGACTCTATGTCTGGTACTTTTGAAGAATTGACGGTGCCACCAACCTTGGTTGCTTTTGGAGTGACAACAGCAGATAGCCGTAAGGTGCTCTCTCCAGAATTTAAAGCTGTTGGGGAAAATATCTACTACATTCCAGGCCAAGCACTTTCAGCAGAGATTGATTTTGACTTGACTAAGAAAAATTTTGCTCAGTTTGAAGACATCCAGGCTGGCTACAAAGTGACATCTGCGTCAGCTGTTAAATACGGCGGTGTGCTTGAAAGTTTGGTCCTTGCTACCTTTGGAAATCATATCGGTGCAGAGGTAACCTTGCCTGAACTAGAAATGGCTTTGACAGCACAATTAGGTGGATTTGTCTTTACTTCTCCTGAAGAAATTGCTGGAGTAGAGAAAATCGGTCAAACAAGTGCAGACTTTACACTAACTGTCAACGGTGTGAAGCTAGATGGACACAAACTTGACAGTGCCTTCCAAGGAAAACTGGAAGAAGTTTACCCAACAGAATTTGCCCAAGCCAAAGAACTAGCTGAAGTACCAGCTGTGGCATCAGATGTTGTGATTAAAGCAAAAGAAAAGGTTGAAAAACCTGTGGTTTATATCCCAGTCTTCCCGGGCACCAACTCGGAATATGACTCAGCCAAGGCCTTCGAAAAAGAAGGTGCAGAGGTCAACTTGGTGCCATTTGTGACCTTGAATGAAGAGGCTATTGTCAAGTCAGTTGAAACCATGGTTGACAACATCGGCAAGGCTAACATTCTCTTCTTTGCAGGTGGTTTCTCAGCTGCGGACGAGCCAGATGGTTCAGCTAAGTTTATCGTCAACATCCTTCTCAATGAAAAAGTCCGTGTGGCTATTGATAGCTTTATCGCCCGTGGTGGCTTGATTATCGGTATCTGTAATGGATTCCAGGCCTTGGTCAAATCAGGTCTTCTTCCCTACGGGAACTTTGAAGATGCCAAAAGTACGAGCCCAACCCTCTTCTACAATGATGCCAACCAACACGTGGCCAAGATGGTAGAAACTCGCATTGCCAATACCAACTCACCATGGTTAGCTGCGGTGCAAGTGGGCGATATCCACGCTATTCCTGTTTCACACGGTGAAGGGAAATTTGTCGTGACGGCTGAGGAATTTGCGGAACTCCGTGACAATGGACAAATTTTCAGCCAATACGTGGACTTCGAAGGCAAACCAAGTATGGATTCTAAGTACAATCCAAATGGTTCTGTAAATGCTATAGAGGGAATTACTAGCAAGAACGGCCAAATCATTGGTAAAATGGGACACTCAGAACGTTATGAGGATGGTCTTTTCCAAAATATCCCAGGAAATAAAGACCAGCACCTGTTTACGTCGGCGGTTAAATACTTTACTGGAAAATAAGACTTACAGATTTTCTAATAGATAGTATCAGTAATGTAAAAGTCATGTAGATTTAGCTCTTGGTGCTACACAAATAAAAATTAGGTATATAAAATGACATACGAAGTAAAATCTCTTAATGAAGAATGTGGTGTTTTCGGTATCTGGGGACATCCAGATGCTGCTAAATTGACCTATTTTGGACTCCACAGTCTTCAGCACCGTGGTCAAGAGGGGGCAGGAATCCTCTCCAATGACCAAGGGAAACTACAGCGGCATCGCGATATGGGTCTTCTATCAGAAGTCTTCAGAAATCCTGCTAACTTAGATAAATTGACAGGAGCTGGTGCGATTGGGCATGTTCGTTACGCGACTGCTGGCGAAGCTTCTGTAGATAACATTCAGCCCTTCCTCTTCCGTTTTCACGATATGCAGTTTGGATTGGCTCATAATGGAAATCTGACCAATGCAGCCTCTCTCAAGAAAGAACTGGAACAAAGAGGAGCGATTTTCAGCGCGACTTCGGACTCAGAAATCTTGGCTCACCTCATTCGTCGCAGTCACAATCCGAACTTGATGGGCAAAATCAAGGAAGCGCTCAGCCTTGTCAAAGGTGGTTTTGCCTATATCTTGCTGTTTGAGGACAAGTTGATTGCGGCTCTTGACCCCAATGGTTTCCGTCCACTTTCTATCGGGAAAATGGCCAACGGAGCGGTGGTGGTTTCCTCTGAAACCTGTGCTTTTGAGGTTATTGGTGCTGAATGGATTCGTGATTTGAAGCCAGGTGAGATTGTGATCATTGATGACAAGGGCATCCAGTATGATAGCTATACAGATGATACTCAGTTAGCAATCTGTTCCATGGAGTATATCTACTTTGCTCGCCCTGATTCTAATATTCATGGTGTCAATGTCCATACGGCTCGTAAACGTATGGGTGCCCAATTGGCGCGTGAATTCAAGCATGAGGCAGATATTGTGGTAGGTGTGCCCAATTCTTCCCTCAGCGCGGCTATGGGATTTGCGGAAGAATCTGGGCTACCAAATGAAATGGGCCTTATCAAGAACCAATACACCCAACGGACCTTTATCCAACCGACTCAAGAATTGCGGGAGCAAGGGGTGCGGATGAAACTATCTGCTGTTTCTGGTGTTGTAAAAGGCAAGCGTGTGGTTATGATTGATGACTCTATTGTACGTGGAACAACCTCTCGTCGTATCGTTCAGCTCTTGAAAGAAGCGGGTGCAACTGAGGTTCACGTGGCTATTGGCAGTCCAGCGCTAGCTTATCCATGTTTCTACGGGATTGATATCCAGACCCGTCAGGAACTGATTGCGGCCAATCATACGGTTGAAGAAACTCGCCAAATCATTGGTGCGGACAGTCTGACCTATCTGTCTGTTGAAGGTTTGATTGAGTCAATTGGTATTGAAACGGATGCGCCAAATGGTGGTCTATGTGTCGCTTACTTTGACGGTGACTACCCAACACCTCTCTATGACTATGAGGAAGACTATCGTCGAAGTTTGGAAGAAAAGACCAGTTTTTACAAATAGACGGATAAAGATTCTCCATTAAAGGAAAGGAAGAGGAGACAAAATGACAAATAAGAATGCTTATGCCCAGTCGGGTGTAGATGTTGAAGCGGGTTATGAAGTTGTTGAACGAATCAAAAAGCACGTGGCACGTACGGAGCGTGCAGGTGTCATGGGAGCTCTGGGTGGCTTTGGTGGTATGTTTGACCTTTCAAAGACTGGGGTTAAAGAACCCGTCTTGATTTCAGGAACTGATGGTGTCGGAACCAAGCTCATGCTGGCTATCAAGTACGACAAGCACGATACCATCGGTCAGGACTGTGTGGCCATGTGTGTCAATGATATCATCGCTACAGGTGCGGAGCCCCTCTATTTCCTTGACTACGTCGCAACTGGCAAGAATGAACCAGCTAAGCTAGAACAAGTAGTCGCTGGTGTGGCAGAAGGTTGTGTAAAGGCAGGTGCCGCCCTCATTGGTGGAGAAACGGCTGAAATGCCTGGTATGTATGGTGCAGATGACTATGACTTGGCTGGTTTTGCAGTCGGTGTGGCTGAAAAATCTCAAATTATTGACGGCTCCAAGGTGGCAGAAGGAGATGTTCTTCTTGGACTTGCTTCAAGTGGGATTCACTCCAATGGTTACTCTCTGGTTCGTCGTGTCTTTGCAGACTACACAGGTGAGGAAGTTTTGCCAGAATTGGAAGGCAAGAAACTCAAGGAAGTTTTGCTTGAGCCGACTCGTATCTATGTCAAGGCTGTTTTGCCACTTATCAAGGAAGGCTTGGTCAACGGTATTGCCCACATCACAGGTGGTGGCTTCATTGAGAATGTCCCTCGTATGTTTGCAGCTGACCTAGCAGCTGAGATTGAAGAAAGCAAGGTACCAGTTTTGCCAATCTTCAAAGCCCTTGAAAAATACGGTGAAATCAAGCATGAAGAAATGTTTGAAATCTTCAATATGGGTGTGGGGCTCATGTTGGCTGTCAGCCCTGAAAATGTAGAGCGTGTCAAAGAATTATTGGATGAACCAGTCTATGAAATTGGTCGCATCGTCAAGAAAGAAAACGAAAGTGTCATCATCAAATGAAAAAAATAGCGGTTTTTGCCTCTGGTAATGGCTCAAATTTTCAGGTGATTGCTGAAGAGTTTCCGGTGGAGTTTGTCTTTTCAGACCATCGTGACGCTTATGTGCTCGAGCGGGCGGACAGGCTCGGCGTTCTGTCCTATGCTTTTGAACTCAAAGAGTTTGAGAGTAAGGCAGACTACGAAGCAGCCCTTGTCGAACTTTTGGAAGAACACCAGATTGACTTGGTTTGCCTAGCAGGCTACATGAAAATCGTTGGGCCAACCTTATTGGCGGCTTATGAAGGTCGGATTATCAACATTCATCCAGCCTACCTGCCAGAGTTTCCAGGAGCTCATGGGATTGAGGATGCTTGGAATGCTGGAGTTGCTGAGAGCGGCGTGACCATTCATTGGGTGGATTCAGGTGTGGATACAGGAAAGATTATCAAACAAGTGCGTGTGCCACGGCTTGAAGGGGATACCCTAGATACTTTCGAGACTCGCATACACGAAACAGAGTACAAACTGTATCCAGAATTGTTGGATATTTTGGGAGTGGAGAGGAAGAAATGATTATGGACCAATACTATATGGAGTTAAAGAATAAGTTATCTAACAGACCAATCCTACTGGATAATACTAATGATTTTCTTTTTGTTTTAGTAAATACAGTGAAAGCTATGATAGAAAATACTGATAAAAGTCAGCTTTCAGAGTTAGATAAAATTTTAGACGGTGTCACAAGTCAAGAATTGAAACTTGCCTATGATTTTTGTCAAGGGAAATTCGGTCAAGCAGGTTTTTCTTATCGTAGGCACCCGAATTATTTTTATTTGTCCAGTTTAATTGCGACTTTTCCAGAATTTGAGTTGTCTAAAGCAGACCGAGATTACCTCAAAGGAATCATAAATTTTGATAACTACCTTTTATATGAGTTAGATTAGTCTTTAATCACCTCAAAACCCTATTTATTCAAAAGGAGAAAAAATGATTGAACTGAAATTAGTAGATGAGAGCAGTTTTCAGGCAGTGCTGGATTTGAAAATATCTGAAGCTGATGAACGAGCACGTTTCGTGTCTCCAAATGTACGCTCTTTAGCTGACGCATGGCTCTACCGAGAGAATGGGGATGTGTTTCCAATGGCAATTTATTGGAATGAGCTTGTAGTTGGTTTTCTCCTGTTGGAAATAGATAAGGATGAAGCGGAATACTTTATCTGGCGGATAATGATTGGCCAGCAGTACCAAGGAAGAGGTTATGGACGAAAAGCTATGGAAGTTCTGATCAAAAAGGCTCAGATGGATATCGCTTGCAATCATATTATCGCAGATTATGTGGTTGGAAATGAAAAAATGAAGCACCTGCTGACTAGTTTGGGTTTTCAGGAAACAGGATTTATAGAAGAAAATAACGAAGTCGCTATGCGCTTGGACCTAAAGAAAGAGGAATAGAATGACGAAAAAAGCCTTAATCAGCGTCTCAGACAAAGCGGGCATTGTTGAATTTGCCCAAGAACTCAAAAAACTTGGTTGGGATATCATCTCGACAGGTGGAACCAAGGTTGCCCTTGATAATGCTGGGGTAGACACCATTGCGATTGATGATGTGACTGGGTTCCCAGAAATGATGGATGGTCGTGTTAAGACCCTTCATCCAAATATACACGGTGGACTCCTCGCTCGTCGTGACTTGGATAGTCACCTGGAAGCAGCTAAGGATAATCAGATTGAACTCATCGACCTTGTTGTGGTCAACCTTTACCCATTCAAGGAAACAATTCTCAAACCAGACGTAACTTATGCTGATGCGGTGGAGAATATCGATATCGGCGGGCCATCCATGCTTCGTTCAGCGGCTAAAAATCATGCTAGCGTAACAGTTGTTGTAGACCCAGAGGATTATGCTGTGATTCTTGACGAATTGTCAGCAAACGGTGAAACAACTTACAAAACTCGACAACGTTTGGCAGCCAAGGTTTTCCGTCACACAGCAGCTTATGATGCCTTGATTGCAGAATACTTTACAGTTCAAGTCGGAGAAAGCAAACCAGAAAAGCTCACTTTGACTTATGATCTCAAGCAAGCCATGCGCTATGGGGAAAATCCTCAGCAGGATGCGGACTTCTACCAGAAAGCTTTGCCGACAGATTATTCTATTGCATCAGCGAAACAGCTTAACGGTAAGGAATTGTCATTCAACAATATCCGTGATGCTGACGCTGCCATTCGTATCATCCGTGATTTCAAAGATCGTCCAACCGTTGTGGCTCTCAAACACATGAACCCATGTGGAATCGGTCAGGCTGATGACATCGAGACTGCTTGGGGCTACGCTTATGAGTCTGACCCAGTTTCTATCTTTGGTGGGATTGTCGTTCTTAACCGTGAGGTAGATGCTACGACAGCTGAGAAGATGCATGGTGTATTCCTTGAAATCATCATTGCACCAAGCTATACGGATGAAGCGCTAGCCATTTTGACCAACAAAAAGAAAAACTTGCGTATCCTTGCCTTGCCATTTGATGCTCAAGAGGCTAGCGAAGTGGAAGCAGAATACACAGGTGTAGTTGGTGGACTTCTGGTGCAAAACCAAGATGTGGTCAAGGAAAGCCCAGCCGATTGGCAAGTGGTGACCAAACGCCAACCAACTGAGACAGAAGCGACAGCTCTTGAGTTTGCTTGGAAGGCTATTAAATACGTCAAATCAAACGGAATCATTGTAACCAACGACCACATGACACTGGGTGTTGGTCCAGGTCAGACTAACCGTGTGGCTTCTGTTCGTATTGCCATTGACCAAGCCAAAGACCGCCTTGACGGTGCTGTACTTGCTTCGGATGCCTTCTTCCCATTTGCGGATAATGTGGAAGAAATTGCCAAAGTAGGAATTAAGGCTATCATTCAGCCGGGAGGCTCCGTCCGTGACAAAGAGTCTATCGAAGCTGCTGACAAGTATGGCTTGACCATGGTCTTCACAGGTGTGAGACATTTTAGACATTAAGAAGGTAAAGGGAAGAAAACAGTTTCTTTCCTTTTTCAGCTTAAAATACTAAGTGAAACAAGATTAAAACGAACGTTTGTGGTATAATATTAGTAAATAATTCGCAAAAGAGGTTGAGAAATGAAGCTGTTAGTTGTCGGTTCGGGTGGTCGTGAACATGCGATTGCTAAGAAGTTGCTTGAGTCAAAAGAGGTAGAAAAGGTTTTTGTTGCTCCTGGGAATGATGGGATGACTCTGGATGGTTTGGAATTGGTAAATATCTCTATTTCCGAACATTCTAAATTGATTGACTTCGCAAAGGCTAACGATATTGCTTGGACCTTTATCGGGCCAGATGATGCCCTTGCGACTGGTATCGTGGATGATTTCCATGCAGCTGGTCTCAAAGCCTTTGGTCCGACAAGATTGGCAGCTGAGCTGGAGTGGTCCAAGGATTTTGCTAAGGAAATCATGGTCAAATACGGCGTTCCGACAGCAGCCTATGGGACTTTTTCAGATTTCGAGGAAGCTAAGGCCTATATCGAAAAGCAGGGTGCGCCTATCGTAGTCAAGGCGGATGGCTTGGCGCTTGGGAAGGGTGTTGTCGTTGCTGAGACAGTCGAGCAAGCGGTCGAAGCCACTCATGAGATGCTTTTGGACAATAAATTCGGTGATTCAGGTGCGCGTGTAGTTATCGAGGAATTCCTTGAAGGAGAGGAATTTTCACTCTTTGCCTTTGTCAATGGCGACAAGTTCTATATCATGCCTACAGCGCAAGACCACAAACGTGCCTACGACGGGGACAAGGGCCCTAACACTGGTGGGATGGGTGCCTATGCACCAGTTCCTCACTTGCCACAGAGTGTAGTTGATACAGCGGTTAAGACTATTGTTAAGCCAGTTCTTGAAGGGATGATTCAGGAAGGTCGCCCTTATATGGGTGTCCTTTACGCAGGGCTTATCCTGACGGCAGAAGGTTCTAAAGTCATCGAGTTCAATGCTCGCTTTGGAGATCCTGAAACACAGATTATCTTGCCTCGTCTGACCTCTGATTTTGCGCAAAATATTACTGATATTTTGGAAGGTAAAGAACCAGCCATCACTTGGACGGACAAGGGTGTGACTCTGGGTGTGGTTGTCGCATCCAATGGTTACCCACTAGACTATGAAAAGGGTGTTGCATTGCCGGCAAAAACCGAGGGAGATATCATCACCTACTATGCAGGGGCTAAGTTTGTGGAAAATAGTAGAGCGCTGCTATCAAACGGCGGACGTGTCTATATGCTCGTCACCACAGCAGACACCGTCAAAGAAGCCCAAAACACCATCTACAGCGAACTTAACAAACAAAACACAGAAGGCCTCTTTTACCGAACAGATATCGGAAGTAAGGCAATTAAGTAAAGATATAAGAATAACGCGACGAAGTCGCCAAATACGATAATGGTCACCGTGGTGAAAAGACCAGAACAGTGAATGTTCTGGTCGGGGAAAACTTTGAGACCCTAGGCTCAAAGTTTAGGAATGAAACCGAAGGTTTGCTTCCGTCCCCACCACCTAAGACCATTATCAAAAAGAAGAAAAAAGGAAAAATTATGATTAAACCAATTATTTCCATAATCATGGGCTCAAAATCTGACTGGGCAACCATGCAAAAAACAGCAGAAGTCCTAGACCGCTTTGGTGTAGCCTATGAAAAGAAGGTTGTCTCTGCCCACCGTACACCAGACCTTATGTTCAGACATGCAGAAGAAGCCCGTAGCCGCGGCATCAAGGTTATCATCGCAGGTGCGGGAGGCGCAGCTCATTTGCCAGGAATGGTAGCTGCCAAAACAACCCTTCCAGTCATTGGTGTACCAGTCAAATCACGTGCTCTTAGTGGCGTGGACTCACTCTACTCTATCGTTCAGATGCCGGGTGGGGTGCCTGTTGCGACAATGGCTATCGGTGAAGCAGGTGCGACCAACGCTGCCCTCTTCGCTCTCCGTCTCCTCTCAGTAGAGGATCAGTCTATCGCGACAGCATTGGCAGATTTCGCAGAAGAACAAGGAAAAATCGCAGAGGAGTCGTCAAATGAGCTCATCTAAAACAATCGGAATTATCGGTGGTGGTCAACTGGGTCAGATGATGGCCATTTCTGCTATCTACATGGGGCACAAGGTTATCGCGCTGGATCCTGCGGCGGATTGCCCGGCCTCTCGCGTGGCGGAGATCATCGTGGCTCCTTATAACGATGTGGATGCGCTTCGTCAGTTGGCAGAGCGTTGCGATGTTCTGACTTATGAGTTTGAAAATGTCGATGCTGACGGTCTGGATGCGGTTGTCAAGGATGGGCAACTTCCACAAGGAACAGACCTACTCCGTATTTCTCAAAACCGTATCTTTGAAAAGGACTTTCTCTCAAACAAGGCACAAGTGACAGTTGCACCCTACAAGGTCGTGACTTCAAGCCGAGACTTGGCGGAGATTGACCTGTCCAAAAACTATGTCCTCAAGACTGCGACTGGTGGCTACGATGGGCATGGGCAAAAGGTCATTCGCTCAGAAGCAGACTTGGAAGAAGCCTATGCGTTAGCTGACTCAGCAGCCTGCGTTTTAGAGGAATTTGTCAACTTTGACCTTGAGATTTCTGTCATCGTGTCAGGCAACGGCAAGGAAGTGACAGTTTTCCCAGTTCAGGAAAATATCCACCGCAACAACATCTTGTCTAAGACTATCGTGCCTGCTCGCATTTCAGCAAGTTTAGCTGACAAGGCTAAAGCAATGGCAGTGCGAATCGCAGAACAACTGAATTTGTCTGGAACACTTTGTGTGGAAATGTTTGCGACAGCTGATGATATCATTGTTAACGAAATCGCCCCACGTCCACATAACTCTGGGCACTATTCAATCGAAGCCTGTGACTTCTCCCAGTTTGATACCCATATTCTAGGCGTTCTCGGAGCACCATTACCAGCCATCAAACTACATGCGCCTGCTGTTATGCTCAATGTCCTCGGCCAACACGTCGAGGTCGCTGAAAAATATGTGACAGAAAATCCAAGCGCCCACCTCCACATGTATGGTAAAATAGAAGCGAAGCGCAACCGCAAGATGGGACATGTCACTTTGTTTAGTGATGTGCCGGATGGTGTGGAAGAGTTTTAAAAATAGTTTATTTGAATAATATATAGGATAATTCTAAAAATAGAAAATCAGTAGTTTTTCGAGGCGACTATAGCTATTAATGTATTGTTGATATGCAGGGATTTAGAAAGGATATTTAATGCAGTATGGTTATAATCAAAGATTCAAAATTTAAAAAAGTAGACTTAGATATAGATTTTATTGATGTTGATTTTAGAACAATTGATCCAAAATGTATGTCAGGTTACCAATTGGAAGTCGTTAATGAAGAGATTATAAAAAAGTTTAAATTGTTTATTAGTAATGTTAATTTTAGCGATTCATTTTTTACTTATTATAGAGGCACTCGATTAAAGCATATAAATTCAGATATAAGCTATATTTTAAAACATGGATTAAATAAATTCTTTATTGTTGGGGACAAAGGAGTTGATTTTATTGAAAATAAACTTGAGGATAGTCAAAATCAAATACTCTCAGAACAATTTAATGATGAGGAGTGCTTATTGAATGAAATTAAAACAAAAATAAATATTGATGAGTTCTTTTTACCCTCAGATAAAAAGATGAGGTTGAGGTTATTGCAAGCAATTGTTCATAATTGTGGGAAAGAAACTTTCTATAATTTTAAATCTTATGTTTCCCATTATGTTTCAACTACAGTTGGAACTGGGAATTATAATATTGCAAAAAGCTTTATTGATAACGAAGGTTTTATTATTTTTGGATTTGAAAAAATCGGTAAATATTTTGTTAATTCGAAGGAATTGCAACTACTACTGAATAAGTCAGAAGAACATCAATATATCATTGATGTTGAACAAGAAATTATGATTGAGAATGTTTTGTGGCCTTCAAATATTTTTGGATTATTTTATATACATAATAATAAAAGGATGTTTATCATTAATCCTTGGTTGGTCGTGAAATTGCAACAAAGTGAAACTACGGAGATTGTTGCTAAAGATTCTTTTGATCCTTTTATTTATGTAGATCAAAGAGACTTTGACAACTTTTATAAGGAATTAGGATATGGAGAATATATATTTAGGCCATATTGAGAAATAGATAATCAACTGAACTGATGCTAATTTTATTTTGAAAAAGAAAGGAACATGGTTACTTGTATTTTCTAAAAAGAAATACAGTATTCGGATTTAATCAATTACTATGATTCAACTTATTGTCAATGCATTTGTTGAAAAAGAGAAGACGGGGGCAGTTGTCGAAGTCTTGTATGCTAGTAGCAATCACGAAAAAGTGAAAGCTAAGTATGAAGAGTTGGTTGCTCAATATCCTGAAAACTATTTAGCTATTTATGATTTGCCGATGGATACTGATTTGAATACACTAGATCACTATCCATCAGTGTGTATTGGGAAAGAGGAGTTTGAAAAGTAATATGAGCTTTAGTGACAAAATCTGTTGATTTTGTACAATAGTTTAAAATAGGTGGTTAATATGCTTCAATATAAGAAGGAGACTAGGGATGCCAAGACATACTTGGGGTATTCTTGGGAATGTAATTTAGAAACTATCCTAAAGAAATTTGGAAAGAGTTTTTTGAAAAAGAGAAAGAATACATAGAGAAACCGTTTGTGGTTGCCACATTACCAGATTATTCAGGAGAATTCACTTATAGAATCTGTATTAATAATTATAGTTCGGATATTGATTCTTCTAAATATGAATTTATTGAATTGCCAAAGGGTGAGTATATCAGGTTACTGCTAAAAGGAGATAAACAAAAGGCCGTAAGAGAAGGAGTAGAGTTTGTATTAGCTAATTTTAACCTTTCATCGAATGAATATATTGAAGTATTTGATTATCGTGAAATAGAGAATCAAGATTTTTCAATGAATATGATTTTTCCAATTGAAAACGAAAAATCTAAATCTGATAAATTAATTTGGAAAGTCAAAAAGCTATGGGAAAAGTCATGGATTAAATTTATATTTATTTCTGTTGGGGTAACTATTACAGGTATTGCTGCTTATAAATTTTATCAGGGTACTTCAGATATAGAAGTGGATGATAGATTACTAAATACGACTGATGATAGATTTGAAAAATCATCAACAGCTAGTAATGGTACATTAGATTCGGAACACAGTGATGGAGAGCAATTAAGCGCTTCAGTAACTAGAGATTACACACCGAATACAGTCCCTGCTCATTCACAAAGATACCATACAAAGCAAGGGATGAAAACCATAATGAAAGAACCATATAGCCGTGGTCAATCAGAAGAAATTGAATATGATGATTGTCACAAAACTGATGATAGCGAAGTATAGATGTATATGATGCAGCCGAGATATGGATTTCTAATGGAATGGACCCAGATTACACATTTGGATTTACGGAATAAGAATTAAAGAGAGCTCTTTAATAGTAAGATATTAGGATGATGTGGATATATGAGGGATGTTAATTGTACTCGTATGATACTTCATGAAATTGATGAAGACAATTATGTTGAGTGTAAAACTTAAAATGTGCAAGAAAAACATTAAAGATTAGTTGTTTAATTTCATAGTTATTCTTTCGCTTCCTATGATTTATTAGGGAGAATGATTGAACTATTAAGTTCAGTAGCAGTAGTAATAAAAAAGACAATATGAAAGGTAATACAATTCATGTGTATGTATTATTTATATTATGATGAATCGTTTCATGATCACCATGTCTCTATAAAAGAGGGAATATTAAATACGGAAGTCTCGGATTCTAGAGGATTTATTAGGGGATCAGACTTTTTTGTAACAGCAGTAGTAGGAGGAAATCGAAAATATATTGATAAATGGGAAAATAAATACTCTATCTTTGAAAGATTTTCTAAAAATAAATTGAAAACAGAGTACAAAGATGACTTCGATGAAACTGTGGAATTTAAGGGAACATCAATAAGATATTCCCAGTATAAGCATGGAATAGCAAGTTTTGATAATGTAACAAGTAGTATATATAAAAAGTTATTTAAATCTTTTTTGAATGAAAAAGACTTAATTTTCCAAACAACTTTGGAAAGTAAGATAGAGTTTTTAATCAGTTATTTATTTCAATATGGAACAGTCGATCTTATCTCATCTGATATGTATCCGAAACATAGGAAATTCCAAGGTACTTTGTTGGAAATTTTCTATAGGTATAAAACACAAGAATTATTATCTAATATTGAAAATGGGGAAAGGGATAGAATTATCCATGGGCTAAAGCAATTGATTTTAGATAATACAGTAAACAATAAAATTGACGGTTTAATTGATGATGTTGAAACATATTTAGAGTACTTTGACCAAATAACTCAGGTTAATGCTGAATCTCATTATGATTGGGATTATAAGTATGCAATCTTAGGGGTGGAATCTATACTTACTGAGGATTATAATATCCCACTTTCATCAGTTGTCCTTAATATTGATGAAGAAGATAAAACTGTCAAAGCGGCGAAAGAATTTGGCTTCAAAGAAGTATTACCATTTGATTCTGAAAAATGTACTTTAGGAAGAATGGCTGATTTTTTCTCTAATTTTTTTGGTAGGATGTTGAAATCAATTTATGATGAAATGATTCTAAAGGGCAATGAGGAATTAAATAAATCGTGGTTTGATTTGAATATTGATCAATTTATTATTTATAAAGAGTTGGGGAATTTTTTTATTGATCGGAAAAACATATATTATGTAACTCAGATACAAGCTAATCCATATATTCCTATGACTTTGTTCAATTTATTTTCTTATATATCTGAATTTCAAACAATTGAAAACTATAAAAAAATTAGTCCATCAGAACACAGCATGAGCTTTAACAGCTTGAACAAAGAAGTTGTTCAAGCTAAGTTTGTTACCAATGATCCTAGAGATAGAATGATAATTAAGCAGGAAGATAGCTATCAATCTATTCCTTTATCAAAATTATAGATATATGTAAATATTTATTCCCATATAAAATAATAAGAAAGGATGTCAGGTTTCATTATTGGAGTTCTAACATCCCATCTTTAATAAATAGAAAAGAAAGGAAAATGAGTACTCGTATTCACAAAAACTGAATTGGGCTACGGACTTCCTTAAAATTTAAACTAGAAAAATGAAAACAAGAAAGGGAAGGACTCCAGGTTCCGCAAATTTGAACCCGGACGGAAAGCTTGGAATTTAGATACCCCGCCTTGGATGTAAACATCCTGCGTTGGGTTCCTAAAATTCAGTCGCTTTCTGGTCGTCCTTGGTATCATAAACATGATCGACCGTTACTCTCGCCCTGAGATGGCGAACATTTGGAGTGAAGAAAATAAATACCGTGCTTGGCTTGAGGTGGAAATCTTGGCTGACGAGGCATGGGCTGAGTTGGGGGAAATCCCTAAGGAAGATGTGGCTTTGATCCGCGAGAAGGCGGACTTTGACATCGACCGTATTTTGGAAATCGAGCAGGAGACGCGTCATGATGTGGTTGCTTTCACGCGTGCGGTTTCTGAGACTCTTGGTGAAGAGCGTAAGTGGGTTCACTATGGCTTGACATCAACTGATGTGGTGGATACGGCTTACGGTTACCTCTACAAGCAGGCCAACGACATCATTCGTCGTGACCTTGAAAATTTCACCAACATCATCGCTGATAAGGCTAAGGAGCACAAGTTTACTATCATGATGGGTCGTACCCACGGTGTGCACGCTGAACCTACAACCTTTGGTCTGAAATTGGCGACTTGGTATAGCGAAATGAAGCGCAACATCGAGCGTTTCGAGCATGCGGCTGCTGGTGTGGAAGCTGGTAAGATTTCTGGTGCGGTTGGTAACTTTGCCAACATCCCACCATTCGTAGAGCAATACGTCTGCGATAAATTGGGTATCCGTGCCCAAGAAATCTCTACACAGGTCCTTCCTCGTGACCTTCACGCCGAGTACTTTGCGGTTCTTGCTAGCATCGCAACTTCTATCGAGCGTATGGCGACTGAAATCCGTGGTCTGCAAAAATCAGAACAACGAGAAGTAGAAGAATTCTTTGCCAAAGGGCAAAAAGGGTCTTCAGCAATGCCTCACAAACGCAATCCTATCGGTTCTGAGAACATGACAGGTCTTGCGCGTGTTATCCGTGGTCATATGATTACAGCCTATGAAAACGTCGCTCTCTGGCACGAACGTGATATCTCTCACTCATCAGCTGAGCGCATTATCACACCAGATACGACTATCTTGATTGACTACATGCTCAACCGTTTTGGAAATATTGTCAAGAATTTGACAGTCTTCCCAGAAAATATGATCCGCAACATGAACTCAACTTTCGGTTTGATTTTCAGCCAACGTGCTATGTTGACCTTGATTGAAAAAGGAATGACCCGTGAGCAAGCCTATGACTTGGTGCAACCAAAAACGGCCTACTCTTGGGACAACCAAGTAGATTTTAAACCGCTTCTTGAGGCAGATCCAGAGGTGACATCACGACTCACACAAGAAGAAATCGATGAAATATTCAACCCTCTTTATTACACTAAACGAGTGGACGATATCTTTGAACGTCTTGGACTAGGTTACTAATTCACAAATATTGAATATAAAAAGCGAGATTTTCATCTCGCTTTTTTGACTCCTTTTCTATCAGAATCTTCTTTATGAGTATTGATATTAGACCCATTCACCATTGGCATTTACAGCGTAGCCATCAATTGTTGTGTTGACAGCTAAGGCTCCTGAAGGGTATGAATAATACCATTTATCTCCAACTTGGAACCAACCGGTTTTCATTGTACCTGAATTGTCAAGATAATACCATGTATCTCCTTGGTTGACCCAGCCGGTTTGCATGGCACCTGAGTCGTTGAGATAGTACCATGATCCACCTTGATCGATCCAACCAGTTTGCATAGCACCTGAGTTATCAAGATAATACCATGTACCATTCACTTTCTGCCAACCAGTTTGCATAACACCAGTTTCATCTAAGTAGTACCATGCTCCGTCTTTAACCCAACCGGTCTTCACTTTATCTGCATGATCATAGTAATACCATTTGCTTTCAATTAATTTCCATCCAGGTTTACTATTTTTGCCATCTGCTAATTGATGAGTGATTCCGTTAGCAGAGTTAGATTCAGCCTTAGGCCCGCTTTCAACAACTACTTTGAAAGGAGTTTCTGTTCGGCTAGGCTCTTCCTTAGGAATGTCTAGTCTAGGTTTTTCTTCTGCGATTGGAGCAAGGCCATTCTCATCGCCGACATGTGTAATTGGTGCTCCGAATTCCACAATTTGATCGACAGGTTCTTTGGTTACTTGACTATCTAGAACGGTTTCACTAGCCTTTCCATTTTCAGTAAGAACAGATACGTAAGAAGTGCGTTCACCTAGAACTCCAGCTTTGACAACTTTTTCTTGGCCTGCTGGGAGATTCGGATTCTCTTTTCGAATGATTTTAAACGGAATACTTTCTGTCTTCACAACTAGTTCAGGCTTGGTTTCAACGTTAGCAGCTAGTTCATTTTCATCTAGGCTTCCTGAATGAGTTGCAGCTGGTTTGAGACCTTGAAGAGCGGCCTTGAGCTTACCTACTAGTGCGTCTAATTCAGCTTGTTTGCTGCGGTTGAGGTTAAGGTTCAGTCCATCTTTTGCTGCCTTGAGTGCAGCTAGGCTCTCTGTGCTGTATCCGTCTAAGTTTGTAGGAATTTTAGCTAATTCTTCGCGGAGAGCATTATAATTAGCACGGAAGTAGTCTTTGTTGTGGTCTGCAAAGGCAGTCATGAGTTCAAAGATTTCCTCTTCCTTGTACTCAGCACTTGGTCTATCTGCCCAGATTGAAAGCATACTTCCAACTGTTGGAAGGTCTACTTCAGGATATTTGGTAGAAGCTAGTTGATTGAATGGTGTTTTTCCAGTATTCTCAATAGCTTTTTTGAGGAAACCACCACCATCTTCTGGTTTTTGACCGAGAATGTAGTACCAGTCACCGTTGGTATTCAAGAATTTATAACCTTTACTTGCTAGGTATTGAGGTGAAGCAAGGTTGTAACCCCACCAGCCTTTAGACCAGTAAGAAATCAGGACATCTTTATCAAATTCAGCATCGTCCTTGTCTTCATAATAGAAACCATCGTTGAAGGCCATTGGTTGTAGCCCTCTTTCCTTGGCCATAGCAGCTAGGCTGTTAGAATAATCTGCGAACTTGTTATAGAGTCCATACCATTTGAGGTAGTACCAACCTTGGGCGTTGGTCGCATCGTTAGCGTATTCGTCAGTACCATAGTTGAAAATCTTTGATTTATCAGCAAAGTAATCCATGTACTTACCGATAAGGGCTTTAGTAAATCCAACTGCTTCTTGATTTTCAAGGTCCATGGTTGTTTTTGAAACCTTATCAAAGTTGGCTTGAGGATTTGTGATGCCAAGTTTTTCCATGGCAACCAGCATAGCGTCCATATGTCCTGGACTATTGATAGCTGGAATCAGACCAATACCTTTTTCCTTAGCGTATTTAGCAAGTTCTGTCACTTCTGCCTGTGTCAGTGCAGTACCGTTTGGATCGTCGTAGTAAGCTTTAGTTCCTTCGATAATAGCTTTTTTAACGTCATCACTAGCATAGGTTTTTCCGTTGGCAGTAATGGTCATATCATCGAGTAGGAAGCGAAGGCCATCATTTCCTAGAAGGAGATGGGCATCAGAGTAGCCGAGCTCACTCGCCTTGTCTACGATGCGTTTGAGTTGATCTAGAGAGAAGTATTTGCGACCTGCATCGATGGAAATGACTTTATTCTTATTCAGTTTTTCAAGTTCGCGTTTAGCATCCTCTTCTTTTTGTGCTTCAGGGGTTAAGGCCAAGTTTTTAATAGCTTCTTGAAGGTTTACGATTGCTTGATCAATCGTGTCTTGTTGAGCACGGCTGAGGTTGCTATCGAGTGAACGGATGGCTTTTTCAGCTTCTTTTACAGCAGCAAAACTTTCAGCTGTATAACGGTTAGAGTCTTTTGGAATAGTTTCTAGTGCTTTTTCTGCAGGTTCATAGTTGGCTGCGAAGTATTCAGCGTTGGCATTTGCAAAATGACGCATAAGTTTGAAGAGGCGAGATGGTGAATAACGTGCAGATGGGGTATCGGCCCAAGCAGCTACCATACCACCGATGATTGGCACATCAGCTCCTTCTGTTTTTGGTACAGAAGTGATTGGTGTGTTTTTAATACCATTGAGCCCCTGATCGAGATTGTACCAACCTTGGCCGTCAGCGTTTCGTCCAAGAACGTAGTACCAAGCATCATTGGTATTAAGGATTTGGTGACCTTTTTCAGCTAGTAGTTTAGAAGAAGCAACGTCGTAGCCCCCCCAACCACCAGTCCACATAGAAACGATGATGTCTTTGTCAAAACTACCAAAGCTTGTGTCGCTATTGTAGTAGATACCGTCGTTAAAGGCCATTGGTTTGAGACCGTGAGATTTTACAATACGAGCGAGGTCATTAGCGTAAGAGATGAATTTTTCATATCCTTTTTCAGGGTAACCTTCATTTGGATAATATTTATCAGCTTGAAGCACACTCCAACCTTTAGCATCTGTCGCATCATTAGCATATTCATCTAGTCCAATATTGAAAATTTCAGATTTGTTAGAGAAGTAGTTAGCGTATTTGTCAATCAGAGTTTTTGTAAAATCGACTGCTTGTTTATTATTTAAGTCAACAGTTCGTTCCGATTTTTTACCAAAATAATCAAAGTTAGGATTCTCAATGCCAAGTTCTTTCATAGCATGGAGCATAGCATCCATATGTCCAGGACTATTGACAGTTGGAATTACTCCAATTCCTTTATCTTTGGCATAATTAATCAAATCTGTCATCTGACTTTCAGTGAGATGGTTACCATTTGGATCATTGTAATAAGCATTTGTTCCATTTTCAATGGCGCGTTTGACATCATCACTAGAGTAGGTTTTATCGCCCACTTTCATAGACATATCATCCAACATGAAACGGAGTCCATCGTTACCTACCAAGAGATGAAGATCTGTGTAACCATATTCTTTAGCTTTGTCGATAATTTCTTTGAGCTGCTCAGGTGAGAAATATTTACGTCCGGCATCAATTGAAACGATTTTTCGTTTAGCTAATTTTTCATTTTCAGTTGCAGCACGTTCCTTTTCTGCCTCTGTTGCTGGTTTATCCTTGTCAGCTTCTGACTTATCAGTCTTGTCTGTATCCGACTCTTTAGAATTAGACTCTTTCTGCTCTTCCTTTTTAGGGCTAGCTTCTTCTGCCTTTTTATCGGCAGCTTCTTTTTCAACAGAAGTTGGAGTTACCACTTCTTCTTCTTCATCACTAGGAGTTGAACTAACTTCCTCTTGTGGTTTTTCCTCTGTTTTTGGAAGACTAGCTACCTTATCAGTAGCTGGAGCTTCTGTTTCTACAGTTTTTGGAGCTTCTGGTTGAAGCTCTGCTTTAGGTGTTTCCTCAGTCCGATTTTCGGATGGTTGAGGGGAATCGGAAACCGTATGGATGGTCGGTTGGTTTTCTGTAGTAGGAGTAACTCCATCGGCTGCAACAGCCTGTGCTTGGAAGGCAAATCCAATTAGAACAGAAGCTGCTCCTACAGCATATTTACGAATGGAAAAACGTTGTTGTTTTTCTTGTTTCATTGCAAAACCTCCTGATTGTATTTTATATTGATAGCGTTTACATAAAACAACACCCTTATTTTATTTCTTATATTAACAAGAGTCAAGAGGAGATGATAAAAAACTATAATAAGTATAAAAAAATATAAAATTTAAGCTTAAGATTTCAGATCGGTCGGAAAAGAAACATATATATACTTAGTAGAATTTTTTTAGTCCTATTTCTATAAAATATTCCACAAATTATAGAATCTTCCAAAATTAGGTAAGCGCTACCTTTTTGGTATGGTATAATAAGTATAGAAAAAGCCCAAGCAAGGCTTAGGCTTTCTTCTTAGTGATCACGGTCACATGAAATGAATTTGATTTTGTAGTAATCTGCGCGTTTATATGTTTCGCTGTATGCAAGAACTTGACCAGTAGACTCTAGTTTAGTAGTCTTGGTTTGTAAAACGGTTGGGAATTGTTCATCGACTCCGAGGATTGAAGCCGCATGTTCTGGAGTTGGAAATGCTATTTCATTGATTTCTTCAAAATGTTCATCATTCATGTGAATGTGGTAATCCAATTTGAAACGGTTATAGATAGAGCTATAATATTCAAGATTTGGATAATTTGCGTTGATGTATTGTTCTGGGATGTAAGATGTATGGTAGATGTACACAACACCACCTGTTTCGCGAACGCGTTCAATCTTGTAGTAGAACTGATCTCCGCGTAGTCCAAGTTTTTCTAAGTAGCTTAGTTTATTTCCACGCTCAATAGAAAGGACGGTAACTTTATCATCTTTAGTTTCAAAAACTTCTACATCTGAAAACTCTACGAGTTTGTGTTTGCGTGCGCGTGAAACGAATGTACCCTTTCCTTGTTGACGGACAATATAGCCATCCTTGGCAAGGTCGTTTAAAGCGCGAACAACTGTGATAGAACTAACATCATACATTGCAATCAATTCAGCTTCAGTGTAGAATTTATCTCCACTGGCAAATTGACCAGAAATGATTTTGTTCTTTAACTCATCTTTAATATATTGATACTTTGGAATTGCCATATTTTCACCTCGATTTTCCTTCTCCGTTAAAGATTTTACCATAAAACTGGAAAGAATAGTAGCCTTTTGAATAAAAAAATTAGAATAATAGGCTATAAGGTTAATTTACATAGGAATAAATAGAAAAACCTACATTTTTATACATGGTGCTAAAATGTTGTTATGACTATAGATTACAAGATTTTTATAAGTTTTTTGTGTAAAATTTAGTGAAAAATGAAAAAAATTGTGAAAACCTATTGACAAATGTAAGATATTGAGATATATTTACTATATCAACAAATGAAAGCGTAAACTTTATTGTCAGAAGGTAAGAATATGACACGATTTGAGATACGGGATGATTTTTATCTCGATGGAAAATCATTTAAGATTTTATCTGGCGCCATTCATTATTTTAGGGTTCCTCCAGAAGATTGGTATCATTCGCTCTATAACTTGAAGGCTCTTGGTTTTAATACAGTAGAGACTTATGTGGCCTGGAATTTACACGAGCCTCGTGAGGGTGAGTTTCACTTTGAAGGAGCTCTGGATTTGGAGCGATTTCTTCAGACAGCACAAGATTTGGGTCTCTACGCTATCGTTCGTCCGTCACCCTTCATCTGTGCGGAGTGGGAATTCGGTGGCTTACCAGCCTGGCTCTTAACAAAGAATATGAGACTTCGTTCCTCAGATCCTGCTTATATTGAAGCTATCGGTCGCTACTATGACCAGCTCTTGTCACGATTGGTGCCACATTTGTTGGACAAGGGTGGCAATATCATCATGATGCAGGTTGAAAATGAGTATGGTTCTTATGGAGAAGATAAGGCTTATCTGAGAGCAATTCGACAGTTGATGGAAGAGCGTTGCGTAACCTGTCCTCTCTTTACATCAGATGGTCCATGGAGAGCTACTCTGAAAGCTGGAACCTTAATCGAAGATGACCTCTTTGTAACAGGCAACTTTGGTTCTAAGGCACCTTATAACTTTTCACAGATGCAGGAATTCTTTGATGAGCATGGTAAGAAATGGCCGCTCATGTGTATGGAGTTCTGGGATGGTTGGTTCAATCGTTGGAAGGAACCGATTATCACACGGGATCCCAAAGAGTTGGCAGATGCAGTTCGAGAAGTTTTGGAACAAGGCTCTATCAATCTCTACATGTTCCACGGTGGTACAAACTTTGGCTTCATGAATGGTTGTTCGGCTCGAGGAACCTTGGATTTGCCACAAGTTACATCTTATGATTACGATGCCCTTCTAGATGAGGAAGGAAATCCAACTGCCAAATATCTGGCAGTCAAGAAGATGATGGCAACACATTTCCCAGAGTATCCGCAGTTGGAACCCCTCTACAAAGAGAGTATGGAGTTGGACGCGATTCCACTAGTT
This sequence comes from Streptococcus mitis, assembly GCF_002096735.1. Classification (GTDB taxonomy): domain Bacteria; phylum Bacillota; class Bacilli; order Lactobacillales; family Streptococcaceae; genus Streptococcus; species Streptococcus mitis_CZ. The sequence continues at coordinate 53,266 of NZ_NCVC01000013.1, forward strand.
GAAAAAGTTTCTTTGTTTGAAACCTTAGATAGCTTGTCAAGTCCAGTAGAAAGCCTCTATCCTAAAAAGATGGAGGAGTTGGGACAAAGCTATGGCTATCTACTCTATCGAACAGAAACAAACTGGGATGCAGAAGAAGAAAGACTTCGTATCATTGATGGTCGAGATAGGGCTCAGCTTTATGTCGATGGTCAGTGGGTCGAAACCCAATATCAGACAGAGATTGGGGAAGATATTTTTTATCAAGGTAAAAAGAAAGCGCTATCTAGGTTAGATATCTTGGTAGAAAATATGGGACGTGTCAACTATGGACACAAGTTCTTAGCGGATACGCAACGTAAGGGAATTCGGACAGGGGTTTGTAAGGATTTGCACTTCTTACTAAACTGGAAACACTATCCACTCCCACTAGACAATCCTGAGAAAATTGATTTTTCAAAAGGATGGACAGAAGGACAACCAGCCTTTTACGCTTATGACTTTACAGTCCAAGAGCCAAAAGATACTTACCTAGACTTGTCTGAGTTTGGTAAGGGAGTTGCCTTTGTAAACGGGCAGAATCTAGGACGTTTTTGGAACGTCGGCCCAACCCTCTCGCTTTATATCCCTCATAGCTATCTCAAGGAAGGTGCCAATCGTATCATCATCTTTGAAACAGAGGGCCAATATAAAGAAGAGATTCATTTAACTCGTAAACCTACACTAAAACACATAAAGGGGGAAAACTTATGACAATTGTAGGATGCCGTATCGATGGACGTTTGATCCACGGACAAGTAGCCAATCTATGGGCTGGAAAACTAAATGTTTCACGTATCATGGTTGTAGATGACGAAGTTGTCAACAACGACGTTGAAAAGAGTGGTTTGAAACTTGCAACACCACCAGGTGTGAAGTTGAGTATTTTGCCAATTGAGAAAGCGGCAGCCAATATTCTTGCTGGAAAATACGATAGCCAACGTCTCTTTATCGTGGCTCGTAAACCAGACCGCTTCCTTGGTTTGGTTGAAGCAGGTGTACCAATTGAAACCCTTAATGTTGGGAATATGTCTCAAACACCAGAAACTCGCCCCGTCACACGTTCTATCAACGTAGTAGACAAGGATGTGGAAGACTTCCACAAATTGGCAGAAAAAGGTGTTAAACTTACTGCTCAAATGGTTCCAAATGATCCAATTTCAGACTTTTTGAGCTTATTAAAATAGGAAAAAATTTTTAGGAGGTCATTGTTATGATACAATGGTGGCAAATTTTACTTCTCACTTTGTACTCAGCTTATCAAATCTGTGATGAGTTGACGATCGTTTCATCTGCAGGTTCCCCTGTATTTGCTGGTTTCATTACTGGTTTGATTATGGGAGATGTGACTACTGGTCTGCTTATCGGTGGTAACTTGCAACTGTTCGTTCTTGGGGTTGGTACCTTCGGTGGTGCTTCTCGTATCGACGCAACTTCTGGTGCGGTTCTTGCGACAGCCTTCTCTGTTTCACAAGGAATTGATACAGCACTTGCGATCACAACAATCGCTGTGCCAGTAGCAGCTCTCTTGACTTACTTCGACGTTCTTGGTCGTATGACTACTACCTTCTTTGCTCACCGTGTGGATGCGGCAATCGAACGCTTTGATTACAAAGGTATTGAACGTAACTACCTACTTGGTGCGATTCCTTGGGCTTTATCTCGTGCCCTTCCAGTCTTCTTCGCGCTTGCATTTGGTGGTGAATTTGTACAACACGTAGTAGACTTCGTTACAAAATACCAGTGGGTTGCAGATGGTTTGACACTTGCAGGACGTATGCTTCCAGGTCTTGGATTTGCAATCTTGCTTCGTTACCTTCCAGTTAAACGTAACCTTCACTACCTTGCAATGGGATTTGGTTTGACAGCTATGTTGACTGTTCTTTACTCATATGTAACAGGTCTTGGTGGCGCTGTTGCTGGTATCGTAGGTACTCTACCGAAAGATGTTGCTGAAAAAATTGGTTTCGTGAACAACTTCAAAGGTTTGTCTATGATTGGTATCTCTATCGTAGGTATCTTCCTTGCAGTGCTTCACTTCAAAAATAGCCAAAAAGTAGCTGTAGCAGAACCTTCTACACCATCAGAAAGTGGGGAAATCGAAGATGACGAATTCTAATTACAAACTTACAAAAGAAGATTTTAATCAAATCAACAAACGTAGCTTGTTTACTTTCCAATTGGGTTGGAACTACGAACGTATGCAAGCTTCTGGTTACCTTTACATGATCTTGCCTCAATTGCGTAAAATGTATGGGGATGGAACTCCTGAATTGAAAGAAATGATGAAAGTTCATACTCAATTCTTCAATACTTCACCATTCTTCCACACCATTATCGCTGGTTTTGACCTTGCCATGGAAGAAAAAGATGGTGTGGGTTCAAAAGACGCCGTTAATGGTATCAAGACAGGTTTGATGGGACCATTCGCTCCTCTTGGAGATACAATCTTTGGTTCACTTGTACCTGCGATCATGGGATCTATCGCAGCAACTATGGCTATCGCTGGTCAACCTTGGGGTATCTTCCTTTGGATTGCAGTTGCAGTAGCGTATGATATCTTCCGTTGGAAACAGTTGGAATTTGCCTACAAAGAAGGGGTTAACCTTATCAACAATATGCAAAGTACCTTGACAGCTTTGATTGACGCTGCATCTGTACTTGGTGTCTTCATGATGGGTGCTCTTGTAGCAACAATGATCAACTTTGAAATTTCTTACAAGTTGCCAATCGGTGAAAAGATGATTGATTTCCAAGACATCTTGAACCAAATCTTCCCACGTTTGCTTCCAGCAATCTTTACTGCCTTTATCTTCTGGTTGCTTGGTAAGAAAGGTATGACCTCTACTAAAGCTATCGGTATCATTATCGCTCTTGCAGTAGGTCTTTCTGCCTTTGGTAAATTTGTACTTGGAATGGGCGCATAATTTATGGCTAAATCATTAATTTTGGTGAGTCATGGTCGCTTCTGTGAAGAACTTAAAGGTAGCACTGAAATGATCATGGGTCCACAAGACAATATTCATGCAGTGGCTCTTCTTCCAGAAGATGGTCCAGAAGAATTTACTGCGAAATTTGAAGCTGCTATTGAAGGATTGGATGATTTCCTAGTCTTTGCGGATCTTCTCGGTGGAACACCATGTAACGTGGTCAGTCGTTTGATCATGGAAGGTCGTGACATCGAACTTTATGCAGGAATGAATCTTCCAATGGTGATTGAATTTATCAATGCGAGCCTTACAGGTGCAGATGCGGACTATAAGAACCGTGCTGCAGAAAGCATCGTTAAAGTCAATGATTTATTAGCGGGCTTCGATGATGATGAAGATGAATAATACTCTTCGAAAATCTCTTTAAACCATACTAGTGTCGCCTTGCCGTAGGTATATGTTACTGACTTCGTCAGTTCTATCTACAACCTCAAAGCAGTGCTTTGAGCAGCCTGCGGCTAGTTTCCTAGTTTGCTCTTTGATTTTCATTGAGTATACGATGTGAAAACGTGAAAATCGTTAGAGCATCTTATATAGAATATACATGGGAATGGGGCTTACTCCCATTCCCATATTTAATAGAAAAAGAGGAACTCAATGTTACATTATACAAAAGAAGACTTGATTGAATTGGGTGCAGAAATCACTACACGTGAAATCTACCAACAGCCTGATGTATGGAAAGAAGCTTTTGAATCTTATCAAGCAAAACGTGAAGAAATTGCAGCCTTCCTACAAGGGATTGCTGATAAACATGACTATATCAAGGTTATCTTGACAGGTGCTGGGACTTCTGCTTATGTGGGAGATACCTTGATACCTTACTTTAAGGAAGTCTATGACGAACGCAAATGGAATTTCAATGCTATTGCGACAACAGATATCGTTGCCAATCCAGAAACTTATTTGAAAAAAGATGTGACAACTGTACTTGTATCCTTTGCTCGTAGTGGGAACTCGCCTGAAAGTGTGGCGACTGTTGATTTGGCCAAGGCCTTGGTGGATGAGCTTTACCAAGTGACGATTACTTGTGCAGCGGACGGTAAGTTGGCTCTTCAAGCCCATGGAGATGACCGCAATCTCTTGCTTTTGCAACCAGCTGCTTCTAATGATGCTGGATTTGCCATGACTTCTAGCTTTACGTCTATGATGTTGACAGCTCTCTTGGTCTTTGATCCTACAGAATTTGCTGTTAAAGCTGAACGTTTTGAAGTTGTATCTAGTCTTGCCCGTAAAATTCTAGACAATGCAGAAGATGTCAAAGAACTTGTTGACCTAGACTTTAACCGTGTCATCTATCTAGGCGCTGGTCCTTTCTTTGGACTTGCTCATGAAGCTCAGCTTAAGATTTTGGAACTGACTGCTGGCCAAGTGGCGACCATGTATGAAAGCCCAGTCGGCTTCCGTCACGGTCCAAAATCTCTTATCAACGAAGATACAGTTGTTTTAGTCTTTGGTACAACGACAGACTACACTCGTAAGTACGACTTGGACTTGGTTCGTGAAGTTGCTGGTGACCAGATTGCTCGCCGTGTTGTGCTTTTGAGTGATCAATCCTTTGGTCTTGAAAATGTCAAAGAAGTGGCCCTTGGTTGTGGCGGTGTCTTGAATGATATTTACCGTGTCTTCCCTTACATCGTTTATGCCCAACTCTTTGCCCTATTGACTTCACTCAAGGTAGAAAATAAACCAGACACACCATCACCTACTGGTACAGTAAACCGTGTGGTACAAGGTGTTATCATCCACGAATACCAAAAGTAATACAGTATTTATGAATTCTTGACAAGAGGATTTGTAAATTATCAGATAAACCATAGATTGTCAGTCGGCTTTCTATGGTTTGTTTGCTTGAGAGAAATAGTAAAAGGAGAAGAGAATGAAAGCATACACAGAGCGTGTATTTGGAAATGTTGAGGGACAAGATGTTTTGGCCTATCGATTTGAGACGGACGGTGGCTACCAGCTTGAGGTTATGACTTATGGTGCGATCATCTTGCGCTACGTCACACCTGATAAGGCTGGAAATTTTGTCAATGTTATTTTGGGCTTTGATGACTTTGATAGCTATGTAGGCAATAGTCCTAAGCATGGAGCTAGCGTAGGTCCTGTGGCAGGCCGTATTGCAGGTGCGACATTTGAGCTCAATGGTAAGACCTATGACCTTGAAGTCAACAATGCTAGCAACTGCAACCACAGTGGCTCAACAGGTTGGGATTCCAGCTTGTTTGAACTAGTTGAGGTGAGCGATCATGGCTTGACCCTCTACACAGAGCGTACAGATGGGACAGGAGGATTTCCTGGAAATCTCAAGATTTGGATCAGTTACCACTTAGAAGAAACTGGTGCCTATGAAATCAGCTACAAGGTAACGACCGATCAGGATACGCTGGTCAATCCAACTAATCACAGCTACTTCAACTTGTCTGGTGATTTCACGCAGACGATTGACCGTCATGTCTTCCAACTAAACACAGAGGGCATTTATCCAATCGCTCCCGACGGTGTTCCTGTCAAAACTCCAGATGCTACTCGTGATGTGGTTAAACACATCTACAATGGAGCTTTGTTGAAGGATATCTTTGCAGAAGAAGATGAGCAAATCCAGCTGGTATCTGGCTTAGATCATCCATTTTCCCTTCCTGCAGGCCATGACAATGCTGGATTCCTTTATGACCAAAACTCAGGTCGCTTCCTGCTTTTCAAGACAGAGGCTCCTTGCTTTGTGGTCTACACAGCAAACTTTGTGGATGAGAGTGTACTTGTGGCTGGCAAACCCATGATTCAGCACAATGGGATTGCTCTTGAAGCGCAAGCTTTACCAGATGCTATTCACAGTGACCTCAAAGACCAAGTCATTCTTAAAGCCGGTCAAACCTTTACAAGCAAGACACGTTATGAGCTTGTTGTGAAATAAAAGGATAGGAATTTCTACTTTTTGGGGAATAGTATTTACCTTATAACATTAGTAGAAATGGGCAAAGAATAGGAAAATATGATATAATTTAATATTGAAAATACCTGTCCTATCTAAAGGATAAAAGGAGAAAAAATGAAGAAAATTGTATTTGCTAGCGCCTTGGCTTTGACTTTAGCTGGAGCAGTTTTGACAAATGATGTTTTTGCCAATGACAGATTGGTGGCAACACAATCTGCAGATGGTAGAAATGAAAATGTCTTGAGCTCAGAAGTGCTAAATCCTTCTAGTGGCAATGTTTTGGTTGGGATTAAGGGAGAATTTTTAACCCCAAATAAACAAACTATTTTGGATGCGATTAATAAGATTCGTAAGGAAGCAGCTGATGAAGGTTTGGTAGATAAGTATGTCCCTATCAAATGGTCTACTGATCTTGAGAAAACTGCTTTTGTACGAGCTACTGAGGTGTCAGTAACTCTGAAACCTGAGCGTCTTTCTACGAAAGAAATCTGGACTGCTTTTCCATCTAGTAATAGTATAAGAGGAGAAGCTTTAGATGTGAACTATGAAGGTTTTCTAAAAGCAATTGAAAACTGGCATGCTGAGAAGGCGAATTATGTAGCGAAAAAGAAGGGTGAAACATCTAAAGAATTTACAGGTTATTATGAGGCTTTGATCAATTCTAAATTTACATATGTGGGGCTCGCGGCCTTTAGAAATTCAGCTAGTTCTCAGAAAGTAGCAACGATTTCTCTAGCTTTAGGTGATGATGCTTCTTCAGAGGAATTGGCTGGTGGATATGGTCCTGCTATTCAGTATACAGAAGTGACCTCCTCAAACCTTTCAACAGTTAAAAGTAAAGCAGTCGTTGTAGAAAAAGCGCTGAAAGAATTTAGAACTTCTAGTTCAGACCAATCTGGTTGGGTGCAATCTAATGGAAAATGGTATTTCTATGAGTCTGGTGATCTGAAGACGGGCTGGGTGAAAACGGGTGGTAAATGGTACTACTTGGATGACCTAGGTGTCATGCAAACTGGATTTGTAAAAGTAGATGGTAGCTGGTATTACTTGAGTAGCTCAGGTGCTATGTTTACAGGCTGGGGTACAGACGGAAATAGATGGTTCTACTTTGATGGCTCAGGAGCTATGAAGACAGGCTGGCTCAAAGAAAATGGAGTCTGGTACTATCTTGATGCGTCTGGTATCATGAAGACAGGTTGGTTTAAAGTTGGCCAATACTGGTATTATGCATATGGCTCTGGAGCTTTGGCAGTTAGCACAACAACACCAGACGGTTATAAAGTAAATGGCAACGGTGAATGGGTGAACTAGGCAACTAATGAACAAATAGTCTGTTTCAATAGCTTTTTACAACAAAGTTGCAAAATGATATAACCTTAAAATGGGGAAGGCTAGTTTACCTTCTCCATTTTCTTGAAAGTTGTAAACAAAAAATCTACAATGCCTACCTACGTAGCACAGATGATTTCAGAGAATCGATTTATAAATAATCAGAAAACTCCCCCAAGCTATCCTGTCTAAGGCAGTCCATCTTGCAGATGGTCAGTCTTTGTGATAGAATAGCATAAAGTCCTTTTGAGGGGGAACTTGCTAGGAAATCCCCAAGCATTGTAACGGATGAACCACCCTCGCCTTTTTGTGAGGGTGGTTTTTCCTTTGTAAGCAGAAAATAAGAGAGAAAGAGTCTACATCATGTCGAGAATTGTCAGCATCCATCCAGCCAAGGAAATCCATCGCTATGGCTTTGAGAGTACTCAGGTCTATCGAGCCCGTATAGCACGACATCTGGGTTTGGAATATGTTCACCTTGTATCGAGCCCTCAGCTTCGTCCTGACTGGAAGAAAGATTTAATCAAGTTAGGATTTTTAGAAAAAGAACTGATTTGCGTCCCTCATAGTTTTTCAGATATAGGCCATGCAGACTTATCAGTGAAGCCAGAAAGTTTAACGCTAGCAGATGGAGATCAGGTTGAACTCAATGAAGATGGTTTTGTGGCTTCAGTTACCTTAGGAGATGGCTCGGGCAGATATTACTATACCAAGGGGCCCTTCTTGTTTGAAGATTTCAAGGAAAAGGAACTTCGTTGGTATCATGAAAATGGAGAATTGGCTCTTGAAGGACGCTTTATCGATCCCTTTAAAGAACCCTCTCCTGTCACTATCTTTTACCCAGAATATATCTACCGCATAGGAGGAGAAATCCGTTCTGAAGAGGATTTGTTAGTGAAGTTCCTAGCCAGATGGGCAAAACAAACCGACCTCTTCATACGTGACCAACAAATCGTTCCCAAACCCAGCCTCTGGCGTTATATGGAAAACACGGACAAAAATTACTATGAAGTTGTCCATGAAAATATCATGCGAGACTTACGCCTCGCCAATCTGCGCAAGATGAATAAATACCTAGTTGCAAGTGAAGTGTTGACTGATACTTTGGTGAAACAAGGGTATGATACCAAGTTTTTACCACCAATGTTTACAGAAAAATTAGGTCAGCTAAGAAAAATCGGACCTGTTTTGGACTATTGCCTAGTGGGTCATATGGGAGAAGGCAAGAACGTTGAACTTGTCATTGAAGCCTTTATCGAACTCTACAGACGTGGCTCCAAGGCCCAGATTACCTTTTATGGTGGCTCAGAGGAACGTCTAGCAGAATTACAGAATCAATATGATCTTCCGTCAACCATTCACTTTAAAGGTATTGTTGACGAAGTGCCTTATCATCTGCACCAATGCTATCTGTCTGCAAGTTACACAGAGTTATTTGCTAATGCCTGTGTTGAAGCCCTCAATCAAGGTTTGTTGGCTTTGTTATCAGATGTGGAGATTGCCCATCGTCTCTATGCTAGCCAGTCCAATGCCATCAACTTGTTTAAAACCAAATCAGAGTTGATTCAAAAGATAGAAGAGATGGAACAGCCTGATTTTTATCTATTAAATGAAAAAAATCTAGCCTTAGCCTCTCGCTATTCTCTGGGAAAAGTAGCTCACATATATAGAGAACTATTAGATAGGAACTTCTAGGATGTTGTAAGTTGATCAATCTAGTTTTCTCACTAGTCCAATACAATAGAAAACTAAAGGAAGACTATATGAAAGCAAAATCTAAGCCCATAGCCGTCATTTTGATCCGTTCGGGTTCACGCGGCTTAGTGGATAAAAATATCAAACCGCTAGCAGGCAAACCTTTGGTTTTCTATACCATCGAAGTCGCTCTAGCCTCCAAGCTATTTAGTGACATCTGGATCTCATCAGATTCACTAGCCTATCTAGAACTCTGTCGACAAGTCTATCCAGAGATTCGTTGTGTCCACAGACCAAAAGAATTGGCCTTGACGACAACCTCTAGTTTAGAAACCTTACACGACTTTTTACAGCCCTTTGAGGAAGAGCAGGTCTTTGTGAATCTACAGGTGACCTCACCCTTGAGAGAGGTGGAGCACCTCGTCGAGTCCTATCAACTCTACTGTCAGTCTGGGGCCGACCATCTGATTTCCTGTGTTAAGGCAGACAAGAGTCGTAGTCTTTACTTGCAGTTAGCGGAGTCGTCATTTATCCGTCCGCCTCAGGTTTCCAAGCACTATGCTCGGCAGAAAGAGCCTGTCTATTACTATCCCAACGGTAGTATTTGGATTTCTCGCAAGGACCTTTACCTACGAGATGAGACCTTTTACACAGATAAGACAGTAGCCTATGAAATGCCCAAACTCTATTCTTATGATATCGACGATGCCTTGGACTTTGAAGTCGTTGAGACCTTGCTGCAACATCACCACCTAGGAGAATCAAAGAGATGAAACACCTCATCATTGCCACAACGCCCTTGCAGGCCAAGATTGCCCAGCATATCAAGGGACTCTATCCTAATCAGGACTTTGTCAGACTTTATGTCAGTCCTGTCAAAAATGCCCGTCAGGAGCATTATGCAAAGGATTTTGACCATGTTCACTATCCTCAGGATGCAGAGGACTTGGCTCAGATTTGTCAGGAGCTGGCCGGCGACTATGACACCATCTTTTATGCTAGCTTTGACAATAGCTTGATTCTGGACTTGGTTGCTAGTTCAAACTACCAACACCTCATGAGTTTTGATGATGGCTATGCGGATATTTACCCTTTGGGAATGTATGCTCTCCCTCTTCAACCCAGTCAGGTGGGGCCTTTGGGTTTGACTAGAGATGACTTGATTGAGCGGACGGAAAAGCACTTTACTCTCTATCGCAGCGACTACCATGTCGTAGCTAGAGAAAAGCTTGTTTATCTGGAGCATTTTTTTGACCTGCCCCAAGCACCCGTTTCAAATGGTAAGACGGTTAAGGTCTTGTTGGGTCAAAAGTTCTCTGAAGAGGATGACCAAATCTCCATCCGCTTTATTAGTACCTATGCCAAGGCCTTAGCCATTGACCTCTATCTGCCTCATCCCAAGGAAACCTTCACTATTCCAAACGTGACTTACTTGGAGACGGAGCTGATCTTTGAAGATGTCCTAGCCCAACTCTTTCAAGAATACGAGTTCGTCCAGGTCTATCATTTTACTTCATCAGTCAGCCTCCACTTACAAGACCTGCCCCATGTGACCATCACAGGTATTTCCCTCCCCTACTATGAGGACCGTCAAAAAGAATTGCGACGCTTAGGTTGTCAGTTTGAAAGGGTTTCACTTGGCTGGTAGCATAAATATATATATTAGGAAATGTAAATCCATGCACTAGCTTGGATTTTTTATTGGGGTATTAAGTAGATGTTAGGTATATTGATAGAATCTAGTAAAAGTATGATTCATATGATATAATTCAGATTAGTAAATCTTTCTGACAAACAAGTACAGATAAATGAGTCGCGAAGGTTACCGTATATGATAGGAGATTGTTATGACTAAAATGGTTACAATACATCCAGGGCTCTGGCAAAGAGAGGTTAGAAAATATGGCTTTGAATCATCCCAATTGTCTAGAAAGAAAATTGCAGATTATTTAGGTTGGGGACATCTATATATTTTAACCCATCCTCAAGTTCGACCAGATTGGAAGGCAGGCTATGAACAAATAGGTTTTGAAAGGGATGAATTAGTGAGTGTAAGCCATTATCAATCAGATATTGGTCATGATGAATTAAGTATTCGTCCTTCCGATATCATTGATAGGTATCCTAATGGAAAAATGACTGTTATTAATGGATTTGTGGCTAGTATTGAATTAGAAGAAGAAACTCTATATTTTACTTCCGGATTATATTTAAAGAAAAATAAAAAAGAAGAACTGGAATGGTTAAATCGAGATGGTTCGACAGCGATGCGGGCACGGTACTATAAGCCAAGAGAAGAACCAAGTCCCATTTATATGATGGAGGACAATTATTTATATTATAAAGATGGAGAATGGTTAACCTACGAAGACTTATTGATTCAGGTATTAATCAGTCTTACAGATAAGAAAGACATCTTAATTCGAGATCAACATAACGTGGTGACTCCCAAATTATGGCGCTTTGTAGAAAATACAAACCGTCTCTATTGGGAATATATCCATGACAATGTATTGCTAAATCCAGCTCATAATCTAAGAAGAAAAACTAGATATTTAGTAGCTTCAGAAGTATTAACATCAATCTTGCAAGATTTAGGGTATCACGCACAATTTATGCCACCGATTTTTGCACCTCAAGTTTCCTCAGCAGTATTACAAAGAAGAAAGCCTAGTTCCTATTGTTATGTAGGGAATATGAGTAAGGTAAAAAGGGTAGAATGGATTATAGAAGCCTTTAGGAAGTTAGAACAAGAAGGCCTACCTGTAGAAGTATTCTTATATGGTGGAGATATTGAAAAATTGAAGAAAGAGTATCCGACTTTGCCATCTACCATTCATGTTGTTGGATATGTAGATGAGGTACCTTATTGGGAACATGATGGCTATATTTCAACTTCCCAAAAGGAATTATTTGCCAATGCCTGTGTTGAAGCTATGAGTTTTGGATTGATTCCCTTGCTTTCTAATGTTGAAATTGCTCATCAATATTATGCATCTAAGAACTCAGATATTTGCTTATATGATACACCAGAGGAGTTAGCGCATCTTATCAAGTGTTTATATGAGACTGATAAAGAAATCGAGCTAGAAAATACAAGTAAGTTTGTGAATCGATATTCAAAAGAACAAGTTTCTAAGAGATATTTATCACTCATGAACGCCTAAAAATGAAATAGATAATGAGATTTTATTGGATATCTTATTATCTATTTTTTTTAATTTCCTTTATGTATAATTGTTTGATAAAGGAAACTGAGAGTGATATACTAGTATAGTTAGTATAATTTTTTATAATGAGTAGAAAGAAATAAAAGGGAAAAGACCTTATGAAAAAAGATACAATTCAAAAATATTCATTACGTAAATATAAAGGAATTGGTGCAGCGTCTGTTTTATTAGGGATGATGGTTGTTGGAGCTAGTCCGGTATTGGCTGAAGAAACTACAAATACAGCTAATGAAACTACAGTAACACCTGCAAAAGATAATGTGGAAATGGAAACGTTGAGTAATGGTACTGGTAGCTATACAATGCCAAAAATGCATGTGTTTGATGGTTTGAATTATCATGCAACGGGGACAGAAGATGGATATGAAAGAAATCATCGCGAGAATGAAGGTAGAGCCAAATATAATTTAGACAGAGTTGAAAAGGAAACTATAAAAAAACAAGGAGAAGATAACTTTAAGGATTCAAAAATTTCTTATGTCACAAAAGAAGGCGAAGTGCTGAAAGAAGAATCTGATGTAGAAATTCCTGTTGGTGATAAACACCTTTCTAGTACTACTATGGATTATAAAATTCGTGGACTTTTTGGCAAACGTTATGAAGGAAATGTAGCAAATTTAACTAATGATGTTTTAAGTAAAATCAAAGAAGCTGATAAAGTTTTAGAAAAGAACGGAGAAAAATATCATAAGATTGATACAGAAGTAGATAAACATGAGGGGACTACTAAGGAAACAACTTTCAATGATATTACAGTACATGCAAATCCTGGAAACTTGCATAATGAAGATGGAAGTATTCGCTATAACAATATTAAAGAAGGTAGTCGAGTTTGGTTAGTTTCTGAAACTGATGAAGGAAAATATGGGAAGTATGTTTTAGCCACAAAACCAACTACAGCCAATGATTCTTGGGCTGTTGAAACATTTAAACAAGGTGAAAATGATGCTAAAGATTTTACAAAAGAAAATATAACAACTGATGGTGGAATTAAGGAAGGAGATACTATATTAGTTGTTGAAAAAAATGAGGTAGCATTAAAAGAATCTGTTTCTACAGCAACGGAACAAGAAGCGTATACGGCGGGTGCATTTTTTAATGAGAAAGCATTAGAGGAAGGCTTAAATAATCTTTTAGATGAGAGATTAAGAGATTTAAAAGACGAAGATGTCACTAACTCTGAAAAAGAAAAGACATGGGAAGAAATCTATAAGGTTACATTAACAAATAAAAATGCAGTAGATAATAAGAATCGTCCTACTTATTCTGTACATCAGGAGTTTAATGGTTATATAAGAGAAAACGGAAAGTTTGTAAAATATAACGATGTGACAGAATATATAACTAAGCTAAAAGAAATGTTTGGCGAAAAAGAAATTACAGTAGGATGGAAAAATTCTCGAGATAAAGTAGAACCAAAATTTGTTGGAAATATTGAAGAGTTTAAAGACACTGCTAACTACGAGAGTGAAAAAGCAAATGTCACGAAGTTTAAAGAGGCTCATAAAGCAATTCAGTATGTCGACCAAGTTCCAACAAATGCAAATTTTGTAAAAAATGTGTTTGAAGTAAATGTAGATTTTAAACTAGGAGATAAGAGTACAGATTCTTATTATCCTAGTGAAGATCATGATTCTAATCAACCAGAAAAAACTTATTTAGCTTATAGATTTGGCTATTTTGGTTCGAAATATTATAGTGAAGATACTAGATATCAATATGGATTAGGCCAATTATATAAAGAATATGAAAAAGATGGAGTTCGATATAGAATTGCCGCACCTACGAAATATGAACAACATGCGTCAATATCTGAGCCTATTTATAGTGAAATTCATTATTACGACTTATACCAACCAACCCGTGCTTACCATATTAGTGATCAACTAACTAATGTTAAAAACATCTACGCTAAGGAAGAAACAGAAACTACTGAGAGTAAAGGTAGTGTCATTGTTAAGTATGAATTAGCGGATGGAACTTCTATTAAAGAAAGTACAGATGTTGTTAAAGATGCAGTGATATCTTCTACAGAAACTAAATATTACTTAAATAAGGATAATCAAAAAGTAGTAGTAGGAACACCAACGACAACAAACAAAGAGGTTTCATATGATGCTACAACGGTAAAACTACAAGAAATCACCAAAGATGGTAAAAAATATAAACTAGTAGGACTGAAAACTGGCTCTCCGGCTGAGACAGGAAAAGTTGCATCAGGAACTACTGAAATTACCTATGTCTATAAACTAGCAACGGGTGGAAATGTATTTGCAAAATACATGTTAGAAGGAACAACTACTGAAATAGCAGCAGGAAAACTACTAACACAAGATGCTTCTATAGGAGATGAATATACGTCTACTGCTCCTAAAGTGGGAACAATACTTCAAAAAGATGGTAAGTCTTATTTTTACAAAGGACATCGTGCTACATCAGCGCCTGAAATAGGTACAGTTGATGAAAATGAAAAAACAGTTATTTATGACTTTTTAGAATACTTTAGTGAAAAAGGTGAACCAGAAGTACAGCCGGAATTACCAGAAGGAATTGTAAGTGAGAAGGGTGAACCAGAAGTACGACCAGAATTACCAGAGGGAGTTGTAAGTGAGAAGGGAGAACCGGAAGTACGACCAGAATTACCAGAAGGTATTGTGAGTGAGAAGGGTGAACCGGAAGTACGACCAGAATTGCCAGAAGGAGTTGTAAGTGAGAAAGGTGAACCAGCGATTCATCCTGTAGCTCCATTATTGATTACTCGTCATATTATTATTGGATCAAATGAAGAACTTATTCCAATTCAAATTGGTAAATTGGCTCCTAAATCTGATATCATATCGAAAAATGGTAAGAAATATCGATATACAATGACCCATGAAAAAGATGGCATTATTACCCATTTATATACGGAGGTAATAGGTGATGATGTAACGAAACCACAGAATCAAGAATACCTTCAGTCAAATCCTGTTAAGATTGATGAACCTACAAAACAAGAAGGTTCTCATCAAGATGAAGCGGTTGCCCAAGAAGAGGACAAGTCATCTCAGGGGCAACACTCAGAATCTGGGGAAGAGTTACCTCAAACAGGACAAGCTGAACTTCCAAACACTGGTACAGAAGACAATGCTCGCCTAGCAGCACTTGGACTTTTTGGAGTATTGAGCGGATTTGGAATTGTTGCTCGCAAGAAAAAAGAAGACTAATTCTAATTAGATTTTCTGACAAGAAAAAGGAGTAGGATATCATATCCGCTCCTTTTCTTTTTGGGTTGAGATGAGAGTCATCTTAGAGTTGGTAAAAATTTTCAATGGTTTGATTGTCAATTCTCTGTAGATTTTCTCGTTCTAATCCCATATAGACAAGATTACAGAATCATAATCTATAAGTTGTCTGGCTTGACTTTCTTGATGGAAATTATATAATAGTTGTAACAAAAATAATTACAATTAAAAAAGAGGGCCATTTATGACCTATGAATACAAGAGCCACATTTATTTGGCAGAGGCAGTTTTAAATGTAAAGGATTTGGCAAGTCAAACAGCCTTTTATCAGCAAATTATTGGTTTAGAAATCTTATCTCAAACTGAGACAGAGGCCATTCTTGGACTTGGAGGAAAAGCCTTGGTACACTTGATTCAAGCAGAAGAGAGCAGTGAAGTAAGGGGACATTATGGCCTTTACCATCTGGCTATTCTCTTGCCGACACGCAAGGCTTTGGCTGATGCCTTGAAACACCTGACAGATTTACAGATTCCTCTTGTCGGCGGCGCAGACCATGGTTACAGTGAGGCTCTTTATTTGGAGGATTTGGAGGGAAATGGCATTGAACTCTATCGAGATAAGCCGGTTTCTACATGGGATATTCGAGAAGACGGTCGTATTATAGGGGTCACTGAGGCCCTTGCGGCACAGGATATCTATGAGTTGGGGGAAAGAGTAGAGCCCTTTACTTTAGCAGAGGGTACGAGAATGGGGCATATCCATTTGTCCGTCAAGGATAGTCGAAAGTCCAGCCAGTTTTATCAAAAGGTGTTAGAGTTAGAGGATAAATTCAGTGTGCCTAGCGCTAGTTGGATTGCAGCTGGAGGCTACCATCATCATTTAGCAGTCAACGAATGGGGAGGAAAAAATCTGGCTCCGCGTAAGCAAGGCTTGCCAGGTTTGGCCTACTATGTCATCGAAGTCGCACATAAAGAAGAACTGTTAACGATTGCCCAGCGAGCACAAGAAGTTGATGCACCAATCAAATGGCTGACATCGAGCCAGTTGGGAATCACAGACCCAGACGGAATCGTGACTCGTATTCGTTTAGACAGGATATGATGACAATCAGAGTATCAATTGTAGAAAGTGCTCCTTATTCTAGTCAGACACGTAGAAAATTTGATATGATAGTAGGGAACAAGGAGAAGAAAACAATGACCAGTGAATACCAGAAAATGATAGCGGGAGAGGTTTACCGTCCATCGGACCCAGAATTGCGGTCCTTGGCTCAGGCTTCTCGCCAAAAACAGTCTGCCTTTAACAAGGAAGAAGATCCCTTAAAGGGAGCCGAAATCATCAAGACTTGGTTTGGCTCGACTGGACAAAATATTTTTGTCAATCCACGCCTGGTGGTCGATTATGGGGTCAATATCCATCTAGGGGAAAATTTTTATTCTAATTGGAACTTGACCATGCTGGATGTTTGTCCGATTCGCATCGGTGACAATGCTATGATTGGTCCCAACTGTCAGTTCTTGACTCCCCTCCATCCATTGGACCCGCAGGAACGTAATTCAGGTGTGGAATACGGCAAGCCTATTACTATCGGAGACAATTTCTGGGCTGGAGGTGGCGTCATTGTCCTTCCTGGAGTGACACTGGGCAATAATGTTGTTGCTGGAGCAGGGGCTGTAATCACTAAATCCTTTGGCGACAACGTTGTCCTAGCTGGAAATCCTGCACGCGTGATTAAGGAGATACCTGTGAAATAAAGAGATTGGTAAATAGTTTTTAAGATAAGAAAAAGGCATATTATCAGGTGTTGAAAAAGCTTGATAATATGCCTTTTGTTGTGGGAAGATTTACTTCATTTCTCCTGAAATTGAGTTTCCCCAGTCTTCTTGTAGTGAAGTTACTCTTCTTTACCATTATGGAGTTGTCCATCCTGTTGAGTAGTTTAGATATGGTGGTGTTTTTCTAGATTAAAAAATTTATAATGGATAGCGAAATAGATACGATGACACTTTGAGATATTGTTATAAATCTTATTTATGATCACAATAGAAAATATATATTAGTCAAGCTAGAGGAATCGTAGTAGAATAATTAACAAATAAAAGCAAAGGGGTTATTTTATGAAATTAGTTAATTTATGGTCAAAACTTTCACTTGGTTTGCAATTATTGTTAGCTTTGATTTTAGGTGTTGTTGTTGCAGTAATCTGGCCACAATTTTCAGGTTTTTATCAATTTCTAGGACAAGTATTCATCAAATTGGTAAACATGGTCATTATTCCACTAATATTCCCAATTATAGTAGTTGCAGTGGCTAGTGTCATTGGAAAAAAATCGTTTGGTAAAATTTTAACGAAGACCTTACTCTACTTTTTTGCTGTTACAACTGCAATCACCTTGTTATTTGTATTCTCTAGTTACTATTTGGGATTTGGTCAAGGTGTGAATATTGGTCAAACTGGAGGTAATATCGACGGGATAGCTAATAATGTCCAATTGAGTGAGTTTTTACTTGGTTTTATTCCATCAAATATTGTGAAGTCAGTTTCAGAAGGTTCCCTTCTTCCAATTATTGTTTTTGCTATATTTCTTGGTTATGGAATTGGTAGCTTGAAAAGTGATAAAACCCAAAAAATTCTTGAAGGTTTCCAGATCTGGATTGAAGCCATTTATAAAATTGTAGCTGTTATTGTAAAATTATCTCCTATCGGAATCTTTGGCTTTATTGCAAAAGATGTCGCTAGTACAGGAATTGATAAGTTAGTTGGACTTGGTCAATTTGTTATCGGAACCTATTTGGCTTATGCAGTTCTCATTTTAGTTGTTTTCCCTCTGATTGCTTCGATTTTTAAAGTACCATATTTGACTACTTTTCGTGAAAATTGGAGTCTCTTGACCTTAGCATTTATTTCAGGTAGTTCGAGTGTCGTGTTACCTTCCTTATTAAAGGATTTAAAAAAACAGGGGCATGATGAGAGTACAATTGATTTAGTTGTTCCCCTAGGATATACCTTTAATCTAGAAGGAGCGGCGGTCTATTTTTCAGTAGCTACTATTTTTATCGCACATGCCTATGGCATCCAACTTTCATTATCAAGTCTCTTCTTTACAGTTTTACTCTTGACCTTGATTGGGAAAACTGCAGCGACTGTTCCATCGGGAGCTATTGTAGTTTTGTTGGCAGCAGCTCCTCAGCTTGGATTGCCAGTAGAAGGAGTAGCCTTGATTTTCGCAGTTGATTTCTTTGTGAATGCTGGTCGTACAATGATCAATGTCTTGGGTCAAATCTTAACGGTCAGTGTCATTGAAAAAACCGAGGGTTATAGTTTAGAAGAAGACAAGCAACATCAATTGTCAGTTAACTTTTCTTAAAGGAGATAGGAGTTATGAGTAACGCAAAAGTTTATGTGATTCATGAAAATATTGAATGGACACAGCATTTAGTAAAATGGTTAGAAAAAATACAAGTACCTTATGAACTATGGGATCTATCAAGTGGGATATTAGATCTTCAAAGTCCGCCTCCACAAGGAATTTTTTACAATAGGATGTCTGCATCTTCTCATACGAGAGGCCATCGTTATGCACCAGAGTTTACGGAACAGGTACTTACTTGGCTAGAAGCTCATGGACGTAAAGTAGTTAATGGAACGGGAGCCATCAATCTAGAAATCAGTAAGGTGAAACAATATTTGAAATTAAATGAATCTGGTATTGAAACTCCAGCAACAGTTGCTGTTTTGGGCCCAGAAAATATCATTGAGGCAGCAAGAAAATTGAATATCTATCCTTTAATTACCAAGCATAACAGAGCAGGAAAAGGATTAGGAGTTCAACTTTTCCAAAATGAAGAGGAACTGGAAGCTTATGTTAATAGTTCTGCTTTTGAACCTTCAGTAGATGGTATTACCTTGTTGCAGGCTTATATTAAACCAAGTGATGGTCGTATCCGTCGTTCAGAGTTTATCAATCAGAAGTTCCTTTATACTGTTTCAATTGATTCTTCAGATGGTTTCCAACTTTGTCCAGCAGATGGTTGTCAAATTGGTAAGAGACCAGAACAACTGGAAACTTCTGAAAAGTTCCAAATTACAGAACCTTTACCAGAATCTCAAAAAGAAGCTTATGAAAACTTCCTAAAAAATGCTCAGATTGATGTTGCTGCTATTGAATGGGTTCAGTCAG
Source organism: Streptococcus mitis (assembly GCF_002096735.1). GTDB lineage: Bacteria > Bacillota > Bacilli > Lactobacillales > Streptococcaceae > Streptococcus > Streptococcus mitis_CZ. Next base: position 72,872 of record NZ_NCVC01000013.1, read on the forward strand.
AAAGCGGTGATATTTATGTGTATGATGTAAATACCAATACAAACTATAATCCTACGGCGGAAAAGAATGCTGACATCTTTGCTCATCAACATCTGGCTGAATATCTAAAAAGGGAGTTAGAAGTTCTTTATAGTGAATGATCATCTTGGAAGTTGATTTTTTAAAAATTTGATAATAACTTCCGGATAGAGTAAGACAGCGATGATCTTATTTAAAGGTAGTAATCGTAAGTAATTACTAGTATGTTTTTTATATCGCTTATAGATTCATATTTTACGAGTGACTTTGCAATTGTAGCTTTCAAGGGCTAAATTGTTCAGTCACCCGTTTTTGTTTACTTGAATTTTAAGAGGGCGTTGAGTAGTTTTCCCTTAATTGTTTTGTTTTGACAGGCGATTGTGAGGGCATTAAAAAATTCAACTGCTAGGTGTTCTTGGTGACCGAGTACCATCTCGCTTGGGGCTGCTTCTGGGGAAAAGACGCCTAATTTGATGCGGAGTCCACCTTTTTCATTTTGAACTGGTGCATACCATACATCTTGATATCAAGGCTTGGATCGGACATGAGAGTGGCAGTATCATTTTGTATCGGAATCAGGAACGACTGGTTTTTCAGCATCTAGACTGATAAAGATTTTTTGATAAGTTGGTTGACCGTACTCTCCAATCAACTCCTCACTTCCTGTCCACCGTGAACTCCAGCAAATACAAAATGTTCAGGGTGAATTTTAAAAGGAAGTGCTTGGTCACCCATTTTATTTAGTCCTTGGTTGAAGGCGAAGAAATCTCTCAAAGTAAATCCATCCACGTAAGCAGCTTGTAGGTTACGTCCCTTAACCGAATTCTTAGAAATGCCATGCCGCATTTGGTCTGATTCTGCTAGACGGTCAGCGTAGAGTTCGAGGATTTTTTGACTTCCAAGGGCTAATTTGGTTTCAATTAGGTCTTGAAAATTTCTTAGTCTGTTTCATATAAAAATGAGTAAAATGAATTCCCATTACCAAGGTCATTAGAGTTGCGATAGCAATGACGATGGTTGGATTAGCCGAGAAAAGTAGAGGGGAAATAGGCCTTTAATAAAGTGGACAGAAAAGACCATTTCGGAGTATAGAGAGGAAGTTCAAAAACATTTTTAGAAATAAGACATGTGCATTATAAACATCAGATACGAATCTGGTGCTTTATTTTTTAAAGAATTTCAACTTTTTTCTTGACAAGTGAGTAAACACTCACTATAATAGTCCTATATTCAGTAAGTGAGTGAACACTCACCTAGGAGGAAACATATGAAAAAATTGCTACATTTACAAGATTTGGATAAGTCTTTTGGTCGTCAAATGGTTTTGAATCATGTCAGCTTTGAATTGCAGCTGGGAGAAATTATAGGCTTAATAGGTCCGTCTGGTGCTGGTAAATCGACTATGATTAAGACTATGTTAGGGATGGAAAAAGCTGACGGAGGGGTTGCTTTGGTATTGGATCATACTATGCCCAATCGTCATATTTTAGGAGATATTGGTTATATGGCCCAGTCAGATGCCTTATATGAGGCTTTGTCAGGTCAAGAAAATCTGGAATTTTTTGGTCAGCTAAAAGGGCTATCCAAAAGAGATCTGACAGCTGAAATTGCCCATGTGGCTCAAGTTGTGGATCTGACAGAGCATTTGAATAAAACGGTATCCGGTTATTCTGGAGGAATGAAGCGACGCTTGTCTTTAGCCATCGCGCTTCTGGGGAATCCTCAGCTCTTGATTTTGGACGAACCGACAGTTGGAATCGACCCTTCTCTTCGGAAGAAAATCTGGAAAGAATTATTCGCGCTTAGAGACAATGGGGTTGGGATATTAGTTACTACCCATGTTATGGATGAAGCAGAGTTAACGGATAAGGTCGGCTTATTATTAGGTGGAAAAATCATTGCTTTTGATACACCGCAACACTTAAAAGAAAGTTATCAAGTTTCAAGTATTGAAGAAGTATTTTTGAAAGCAGAAGGAGAGTAAGATGAGAACCATTGCTATTGCTAAAAAAGTTATCAAAGAATTGCTTCGTGACAAACGAACCTTGGCTATGATGTTTGTAGCGCCGGTATTTATTATGTGGCTGATGAACCTCATGTTTTCAGCTAGTACAACCGTGAATGTCAAGTTAGCGACACAAGATCTACCAACTGGTTTGATAACGAAAATGGATGAGCTTGATCATGTGGACATCGAGACTTATCAAGACTTAGATCAGGCCAAAGAAGCGCTAGCAAATGAAAAAGTCGATGCTGTGATTTCTTATAAAGACGGTGAGTATCAGGTCGACTACGCAAATACAGATGCCTCCAAGACATCTATGATACGACAAGTGTTACGAACAAGTATCGCCAGTGAAGGCACCGATCAGTTACTATCTCGTATCAAACAAGCTCTTCCACAATTGAAATTAGATGCAAAGGCGCCTGAAATCAAAGAATTTTACCAATATGGAGATAAAAATACTGGATTCTTTGCACGTATGATTCCAATTTTAATTGGCTTTGTGGTCTTCTTCTTTGTCTTTTTGATTTCTGGTATGGCACTTTTGAAAGAGCGCACAAGTGGAACCTTGGATCGCTTGTTAGCAACCCCAGTGAAACGTTCTGAAATTGTCTATGGCTATATGTTGTCTTACGGTATTATTGCGATTTTTCAAACGGCAGTTGTCGTTTTAGCAGCAATTTGGCTACTAGATGTAGAAGTTGTAGGAAATATTTTAAATGTTATAATAGTTAATGTGGTACTGGCTCTTGTAGCACTAGCTTTTGGAATTCTCTTGTCTACTCTAGCAAAATCAGAATTCCAAATGATGCAATTTATTCCTCTCGTGATTATGCCTCAACTCTTTTTCTCAGGGATTATTCCATTGTCATCCATGGGAGCATGGGCTCCAACTGTGGGGAAATTTTTGCCATTAACCTATTCTGGTGATGCAATAAGCCAGATTATTCTTTACGGACACAATCTTGGTGATATTTTGCCAAATCTTGGTGTTTTAATGATTTTCTTGATCATTTTAACAATTCTCAATATTGTTGGATTGCGTCGTTATCGTAAAGTTTAGAAATCAACATAAATAATGCTAAAAAGGTGTGAAGATTAGATGGATAAGACTGTTTTTGAATCGTTTGAAGATTACTTAGAAGAAGCGAATTACCCTCAAGGAAAGAAAAAAATCATGCAGGCAGCAGTGGATCTCATATCAACTAGGAGTTACCATGGGACCTCAACTCTTCACATAGCTGAGCGTGCTGGACTAAGCCAGGCAACTTTGTTTAAGTATTTTAAGACGAAGGATGATCTATTGACGGCTATTTTACATCCTGTAGTCCCAGGCATTTTCGGTAGTTTTGTTGAGGAACTCTTAGCTTTTGAAACGACAGAAGAGAGGGTTCGTTATCTCGTCCACGATCGTATGAGCTATCTCAAAAAAAATCGTGCTTTGATGAAAATCATTCTGCAGGAGAGTTTTTCAAATAAGAAACTAAAAAATGAACAGATTTTTATCTGGAATGCTATTCAAGATAAACTTCGAGTGCTTCATAAAGAATTGCTAGCAGATCCACGTGTAAATACAGAGTTAACGATTCCTCAAATGGTTCGTATTTGTGTTGGTCCATTGTTGGCTTACTTCGCTCAACTTTATATCGTTAGCGACAACGGAGAAATAAAGGAAGAGGACCTAGACTTATTAGAAAAACAGATTTTAGGTGGTTTGTGGAAATAAGGGAGTTCTAGAAGAGCTAAGATTTATTTACTTGACTTTCAAACAAGCTAAAAAAGACATGTTCTGCTTATTTCAGATTCATGTCTTTTTTGTTGTTGGATTTTGTATTCTTCATAAGTCCTCAATCGCTTTGCCAAAACAGAAACCGACTTCTCCAGCGGTGCAACGATTTCTCAAGTGTATGGAAGAGGAGATTTCTGGATTGCTAAATTCAACTCCTTGACACTGAGTCAGCTTTTGATACAATAGTACAAAATCAGAGGGGGTGGGTTATGATTCAGAAACATGTAATTCCCATTTTAGAGTTTGATGATAATCCTCAGGCGGTCATTATGCCAAATCACGAGAAACTGGACTTGCACTTGCCCAAGAAGTGTGTCTATGCTTTTTTAGAAGAGAAGATTGACCGTTATGCGAGGGAAGTAGGGGCGGACTGTGTCGGAGAATTCATTTCTGCCACCAAGACCTATCCAGTCTATGTCGTGAACTACAAGGGTGAGGAAATTTGTCTGGCCCAGGCGCCTGTCGGTTCGGCTCCAGCGGCCCAGTTTATGGATTGGTTGATTGGCTATGGTGTGGAGCAGATTATTTCAACCGGAACCTGTGGTGTGCTAGCTGATATAGAGGAGAACGCCTTTCTAGTCCCGGTTCGGGCTTTACGAGATGAGGGTGCTAGTTACCACTATGTGGCACCTTCTCGTTATATGGAAATTCAGCCAGAGGCTATTGCTGCCATTGAGCGAGTTTTGGAAGCCAAAGGGATTCCCTATGAGGAAGTCATAACCTGGACGACAGATGGCTTTTACCGAGAAACGGCTGAAAAGGTAGCTTATCGCAAGGAGGAAGGCTGTGCTGTTGTGGAGATGGAGTGTGCTGCACTTGCGGCGGTAGCTCAACTGCGTGGCGTTCTTTGGGGAGAATTGTTGTTTACAGCGGACTCTCTAGCAGACTTGGACCAGTACGATAGTCGTGATTGGGGTTCAGAGGCTTTCGAAAAGGCCTTGGAACTCTGCCTTGAGATAGTCTCTCAGATCTAGCTACTCTCCTTCTTTTTATGGTACAATGGATGTATGTTATTCAAATTATTTGTGAAAAAACTTGAAAGGGTCTTTGGCGGACTTTCGCCAGCTCGTCGGATTTTTTTAAGTTTCGCTGGAGTTATTTTTATAGGTTCTCTCCTTTTGAGTCTGCCTTTTGTCCAGGCAAGCGGTTCGCAGGCTACTTATTTTGACCATCTTTTTACGACGGTTTCTATGGTCTGTGTGACGGGACTTTTTACGCAACCGGTGGCTACTACCTATAATGTTTGGGGCCAGTTGATTTGTATGCTCTTGATACAGATTGGTGGTCTGGGGCTCATGACCTTTATCGGAGTCTTTTATATTCAGGGGAAGCAAAAGCTCAGTCTTCGCAGTCGTGAAACCATTCAGGAGAGTTTTAGTTACGGGGAGACTCGGTCGCTGAAGGCCTTTATGCGGTCTATCTTTTTGACGACTTTTCTAGTGGAGGGCTTGGGTGCCTTTCTACTAAGTTTCCGTTTTATTCCTGAGTTCGGCTGGGGACGAGGCATTTTTACCTCTATCTTTTTAGCCATTTCAGCCTTTTGTAATGCTGGTTTTGATAATTTCGGTAGTAGCAGTTTAGTGGCTTTTCAGACGGATCCCTTGATCAATCTGGTCATTGCTGGCTTGATTATCACGGGTGGTCTCGGCTTTATGGTCTGGTTTGACTTGGCAACCCAGTTTGACAAGAAGAAAAAACGCCGTTTGCGTTTCCACACCAAGTTGGTCCTCTTCTTGACTGCAGGAATTTTGCTGTTTGGGACAGTATCCACACTCTTTACGGAGTGGCACAATCCAGGGACCATTGGCAATCTCAGTGTCCCAGAGAAAGTGCTGGTTAGCTTTTTCCAAACCGTCAGCATGAGAACGGCTGGCTTTGCTTCTATTGACTACACTCAAGCTCGGCCTGTGACCTTGTTTATCTATATCCTACAGATGTTTCTCGGAGGGGCGCCTGGAGGAACGGCTGGGGGGCTCAAGATTACGACTTTCTTTGTCTTGTTGGTTTTTGCGCGTAGTGAATTGCTGGGCTTACCTCATGCTAATGTTGCGCAGAGAACCATTGAGACTCGAACAGTCCAAAAATCCTTTAGTGTCTTCATTATCTTTTTGATGACCTTCTTGTTGGGCTTGATGTTGTTGGGAATTACGGCAGAGGGAACGCCGCGATTTATCTACCTCATGTTTGAGACCATTTCAGCTCTTGCGACAGTTGGGGTAACGGCAAATCTGACACCAGAACTGGGCAAGTTAGCTCTCAGCATTGTCATGGTGCTCATGTTTATTGGCCGTATCGGTCCCTTGACCTTGCTGGTTAGTCTAGCGGATTACCAGCCTGATAAGAAAGATTTGATTCAGTATATGAAAGCAGATATTAGTATTGGATAAGAAAGGAAGAACGATGTCAGATCGTACGATTGGAATTTTAGGTTTGGGGATTTTCGGGAGTAGTGTCCTGACGGCCCTAGCCAAGCAAGATATGAATATCATTGCCATTGATGACCACGCTGAGCGCATCAATCAATTTGAGCCAGTTTTGGCGCGTGGAGTTGTGGGCGATATTACAGACGAGGAACTCCTCAGAACTGCAGGAATTGATACCTGTGATACGGTTGTAGTGGCAACAGGGGAAAATCTAGAGTCGAGTGTGCTTGCAGTTATGCATTGTAAGAGTCTAGGGGTACCAAGGGTTATTGTAAAGGTCAAAAGCCAGACAGCTAAGAAGGTGCTAGAAAAAATCGGTGCTGACTCGGTGATTTCACCTGAGTATGAAATGGGGCAGTCTCTAGCGCAGACCATTCTCTTTCATAACAATGTTGATGTCTTTCAGCTAGATAAAAATGTGTCTATCGTGGAGATGAAAATTCCGAGTGTTTGGGCAGGTCAAAGCCTGAGTCAGCTAGATCTACGTGGCAAATACAACCTCAATGTTCTAGGATTTCGTGAACAAGAAAATTCACCACTGGATGTCCAGTTTGGTCCTAATGACCTCTTGAAAGCAGATGCCTATATCTTGGCGGTTATTAACAACCAGTATCTAGATGACTTGGCAGAATTAAATTCGTAAGGAGGGGGATCCCCTCTTTTTTGATGTCCAAAATAGCAAATAGAGATAGCAACCCTTGTATTCTAGTAAAAGTCCTTTAAAATCTGGACTTTATGGTAAAATAGAAAGAAGTGACAAGAGAGTAAGAACAAATCAGTCCCCTAAAGGAGTAGATTATGAAGTTATTGTCTATCGCCATCCCTAGCTATAATGCCGCTGCCTATCTTCATTACTGTGTGGAGTCGCTAGTGATTGGTGGTGAGCAAGTTGAGATTTTGATTATCAATGATGGGTCCCAGGACCAGACTCAGGAAATCGCTGAGCGTTTGGCCAGCAAGTATCCTAACATCGTTAGAGCCATCTATCAGGAAAATAAAGGCCATGGCGGTGCGGTCAATCGTGGCTTGGCGGAGGCTTCTGGACGCTATTTTAAAGTAGTGGATAGTGATGACTGGGTGGATCCTCGTGCCTACTTAAAAATTCTTGAAACCTTGCAGGAACTAGAGGGTGATGGGCAAGAGGTTGACGCCTTGGTGACCAATTTTGTCTATGAAAAGGAAGGTCAGTCTCGTAAGAAGAGTATGAGTTATGAGTCAGTCTTGCCTGTCCAACAGATTTTTGGCTGGGATCAGGTCGGAAATTTCTCAAAAGGCCAGTATATCATGATGCACTCGCTGATTTACCGGACAGATTTGTTGAGAGCTAGTCAGTTCCAACTGCCTGAGCATACCTTTTATGTCGATAATCTCTTTGTCTTTACCCCCCTTCAGCAGGTCAAGACCATGTACTATCTGCCTGTCGATTTCTATCGTTATTTGATTGGGCGTGAGGACCAGTCTGTCAATGAGCAAGTGATGATTAAGCGCATTGACCAGCAACTCAAGGTCAATCGACTCTTGGTAGACCAGCTTGATTTGTCCCAAGTGAGTCATCCAAAAATGCGAGAATATCTGTTGAATCATATTGAAATCACGACAGTGATTTCCAGTGCCTTGCTCAACCGAGCAGGCACAGCAGAGCATCTTGCCAAAAAACGGGAGCTGTGGACCTATATTCAGCAGGAAAATCCAGAGGTCTTTCAGGCTATTCGGAAGACCATGCTCAGCCGTCTGACCAAACATTCAGTCTTACCAGCTCGCAAACTTTCTAATGTCGTCTACCAAATCACCAAATCTGTTTATGGATTTAATTAATATAAGTATTTTATAAGAGGGATTTAAGAAAAATTTTAACTTTTTCTTAATCCTTTTTAATTTTAGGAGATTATACTAGAGTCATCAAATAAAGAAAAACTCTAAGGAGAATCCTATGAAATTCAATCCAAATCAAAGATATACTCGTTGGTCTATTCGCCGTCTTAGTGTCGGTGTTGCCTCAGTTGTTGTGGCCAGTGGCTTTTTTGTCCTAGTTGGTCAGCCAAGTTCTGTACGTGCCGATGTGGTCAATCCAACCCCTGCCCAAGTTGTGCCAGACGCGACTTCGGTGAGTGAAAAGAGCGACTTACCAGCAGAACTTCTCAAAGAAGCAGTCGATACAGCTCTTCCTTCAGAACAGGTAGACTCAACACCTAAAGCAAGCTTGGATGCTACAAGCTCTCCAGAAAAAGTGAATGTAGCTGATAAAGACCAAGTGGTAGCGCCAAAAGAAGAAGTGCAAGCAAAACCAGAATCTAAGAAAGAAACAGAGGAAGCGGTTAAACCTGCGATAAATCCTGCGCCTACAGTTTCTGGACAAGACCGTGAAGCAAATGAAGCGCAACCAGCAACTACTCCAGCTGAAGTCCAAAAAGGCGTGGCCGACAACACTAAAGACACAGTGGATGTTCCAGCCACTTATTTGGATAAAGCCAACTTCCCAGGCCCATTCACAGCTGGTGTTAACCAAGTTATTCCTTACGAGTTCTTCGCCGGTGACGGTATGTTGACTCGCCTTATCTTGAAAGCATCCGACAAGGCTCCATGGTCAGACAATGGTTCAGCTAAAAATCCAGCTCTTCCACCAGTAGAAAAATTGGGCAAAGGTCTCTACTTCTACGAAGTAGATTTGGCAGGAACTCAAGGTAAATCAGACAAAGATTTGCTTGACCTCTTGAAACAAAACGGCACTCAAAGTTATAAAGCTACTATCAAGGTATACGGTGCCAAAGACGGCAAGGCTGATTTGAGCAATCTCGTAGCGACTAAAGATTTGAATGTCAACTTGAATGGCTTGACCACCCCAGCTGAAGTCCAAAAAGGCGTAGCTGACAATACTAAAGACACAGTGGATGTTCCAGCCTCTTACTTGGACAAAGCCAATTTCCCAGGCCCATTCACAGCTGGTGTTAACCAAGTTATTCCTTACGAGTTCTTCGCCGGTGACGGTATGTTAACTCGTCTTATCTTGAAAGCTTCTGATAAAGCCCAATGGTCAGACAATGGTTCGGCTAAAAATCCAGCTCTCCCACCAGTAGAGAAATTGGGCAAAGGCCTTTACTTCTACGAAGTAGATTTGGCAGGTACTCAGGGTAAATCAGATAAAGAGTTGCTTGATCTCTTGAAACAAAACGGAACTCAAAGTTATAAAGCTACCATCAAAGTGTACGGTGCTAAAGATGGCAAGGCAGACTTGAGCAACCTCGTAGCGACTAAAAATTTGGATGTCAATTTGAATGGCTTAACCACCCCAGCTGAAGTTCAAAAAGGCGTAGCCGACAACACCAAAGATACAGTAGATGTCCCAGCCACTTACTTGGATAAAGCGAACTTCCCTGGCCCATTCACAGCCGGTGTTAACCAAGTTATCCCATATGAATTCTTCGCTGGTGATGGTATGTTGACTCGTCTGATTTTGAAAGCTTCTGACAAGGCCCCATGGTCAGACAATGGTTCAGCTAAAAATCCAGCTCTTCCACCAGTAGAAAAATTGGGCAAAGGTCTCTATTTCTATGAAGTAGACTTGGCCGGCACTCAAGGAAAATCTGATAAAGCTCTTCTTGACCTCTTGAAACAAAACGGCACTCAAAGCTATAAAGCTACCATCAAAGTGTACGGTGCTAAAGACGGCAAGGCAGACTTGAGCAACCTTGTAGCGACAAAAGATTTGACAGTGAACTTGCATGGACATCAGTCTCTGATTCCGATGCAGTCAGGTTTCGTCCCATCTTCTAATGGTTCAGCTATGCCGGCTCCAATGATGAATAGTCATCAAGATGCATCTAAGATGAACGCTCAAATGCCTAGTGCCAATCAAGATGAGATGAAATCTAAAATGCCAGCTGCTAGTCAGGATAAGATGATGCCTAACAAAGAGCAGGACAAAACCATGAATGCTAGCCAGCCTATGGCAACACCAAGCATGAAACAAGATCAAGCTCCAGCAGCCTCAAGCAAAATGTCTGATGAAGGCAAGATGGTATCTAATAACAAGGTATCAAGTCCAATGATGGCTGATCAAATGAAAGACCAAAAAGACATGCTTCCATATACTGGTGAAGCCCAAACATCAATGGCTACTCTTGGATTCTTTGGATTAGCCTTGGCCGGACTTCTAGGTGGACTCGGTTTGAAAGCTAAAAAAGAAGAAAATGACTAGTCTAGCTACAGACTTTCTATCTAGGATATGAAAAATCCAGATATCGTTTAGAATGTTCGTAAAGAGATTAAAATAGTGTTATACTATTGTGGTATAGCACTGTTTTTTTCAAAGGAGAGACAGATGGGAAAGACAATTTTACTCGTTGACGACGAGGTAGAAATCACAGATATTCATCAACGTTATCTGGTTCAGGCAGGATATCAGGTTTTGGTGGCCCATGATGGAGTAGAGGCCTTAGAAATCTTCAAGAGAAAACCAATTGATTTGATTATTACAGATATCATGATGCCTCGGATGGATGGTTATGATTTGATTAGCGAAGTTCAGTATCAATCTCCGGATCAGCCTTTTCTCTTTATCACGGCTAAGACCAGTGAGCAGGACAAGATTTACGGCTTGAGCTTAGGGGCAGATGACTTTATTGCCAAGCCCTTTAGTCCTCGTGAGCTGGTTTTGCGTGTCCACAATATCTTGCGTCGCCTTCATCGTGGAGGTGAGACAGAAGTCGTCAGTCTCGGGAATTTACGGATGAATCATGGTAGCCATGAGGTCCAAGTTGGAGATGTGGCGCTTGATTTGACCGTCAAATCCTTCGAACTTCTATGGCTTTTAGCCAGCAATCCAGAGCGGGTTTTCTCTAAGACAGACCTCTATGAAAAGGTCTGGCAAGAAGACTATGTGGATGACACCAATACCTTGAATGTTCATATTCATGCTCTTCGACAGGAGTTGGCTAAACATGCTAGTTCAGAAACACCCACCATCAAAACCGTCTGGGGCTTGGGCTACAAAATTGAGAAAGCACGAGGTAGTTAATGAAATTAAAAAGTTATATTTTAGTGGGGTATGTCATTTCAACACTCCTAACGATTATCGTGGTTTTTTGGGCCATCCAGCGAATGTTAATTGAAGAAAGAGAAATTTATTTCCTAGTGGGTATGACTCTAGTGGCTAGTTTTATCGGTGCTGGGATTAGTCTCTTTCTCCTATCGCCGGTCTTTACTTCATTGGGCAAACTCAAGGAACATGCCAAGAGAGTAGCGGACAAGGATTTCCCTGCAAATCTGGAGGTTCAAGGCCCTGTAGAATTTCAACAATTAGGCCAAGCTTTCAATGAAATGTCCCATGATTTGCAGGCGACATTTGATTCCTTGGAAGAAAGCGAACGAGAAAAGGGCTTGATGATTGCTCAACTTTCGCATGATATCAAGACCCCCATCACTTCGATCCAAGCGACGGTAGAAGGGATTTTGGATGGGGTTATCAAGGAAGGAGAACAGGACCATTATCTAGCAACCATTGGGCGCCAGACTGAAAGACTCAATAAACTGGTTGAGGAGTTGAATTTTTTGACCCTAAACACAGCTAGAAATCAGGTCGAAACGACCAGCAAAGACAGCATTTTTCTGGACCAGCTCTTGATTGAGTGCATGAGTGAATTTCAGTTCTTGATTGAGCAGGAGGAGCGAGATGTCCATTTGCAGGTAATCCCAGAGTCTGCCCGGATTGAGGGAGATTATGCTAAACTTTCTCGTATCTTGGTGAATCTGGTCAATAATGCTTTTAAATACTCAGCTCCAGGAACCAAGCTGGAAGTGGTAGCTAAGCTGGAAAATAACCAGCTTTCAATCAGTGTGACCGATGAAGGACAGGGGATTGCCCCAGAGGATTTGGAGAATATTTTCAAACGCCTTTATCGTGTAGAAACTTCTCGTAACATGAAAACAGGTGGTCATGGCTTAGGTCTTGCGATTGCGCGTGAATTGGCCCATCAATTGGGTGGGGAAATCACAGTCAGCAGCCAGTACGGTATAGGAAGTACCTTTACCCTCCTTCTCAATCTCTCTGGCAATGAAAATAAAACCTAAAACCCCTTTACAAATCTAGCCATTCATGGTAGAATGGATTTTGTGCGAAATATCAGCAGGAAAGCATGAAGCTCGTCAACAGGTGTCTTATGATAAGTAACCTTGGCTGTTTAGGCGAAGGGCATCTGCACGAATCAGGGCTTTCTAAGTGACTATTTCCACCGAAATATTATTTATATCAGGAGGACATTCACATGTCACGTTATACAGGACCATCTTGGAAACAAGCTCGTCGCCTTGGCCTTTCACTTACAGGTACAGGTAAAGAATTGGCACGTCGTAACTATGTACCAGGACAACACGGACCAAACAACCGTTCTAAATTGTCAGAATACGGTTTGCAATTGGCTGAAAAACAAAAACTTCGTTTCACTTACGGTGTAGGTGAAAAACAATTCCGTAACTTGTTCGTACAAGCTACAAAAATCAAAGGTGGAATCCTAGGTTTCAACTTCATGCTTCTTTTGGAACGTCGTTTGGATAACGTTGTTTACCGTCTTGGTCTTGCGACTACTCGTCGTCAAGCTCGTCAATTCGTAAACCACGGTCACATCCTTGTTGACGGAAAACGCGTTGATATCCCATCATACCGCGTAACTCCAGGTCAAGTGATCTCAGTTCGTGAAAAATCATTGAAAGTTCCAGCTATCCTTGAAGCAGTAGAAGCTACTCTTGGACGTCCAGCATTCGTATCATTCGACGCTGAAAAATTGGAAGGTTCATTGACTCGCTTGCCAGAACGCGACGAAATCAACCCAGAAATCAACGAAGCACTTGTCGTTGAATTCTACAACAAAATGCTTTAATTTTAAGAAATATCTTACAGAAAGCCTACAACAGTGGGCTTTTTGCTTTGTCTTAAAATGTTGATTTCTGGGTTTGTCCCCCTGTTTGTCCCTCTTTACAAAGAACTCACAGCTTTCTCATAAAATGAGACGGCTGTTTTTACTTTTTCTTTGGAGAGATGACTGTAAGTGTCCATAGTCATAGCTAGTGTAGAATGACCTAGACGGTGTTGTAATTCTTTATATGGTATTCCAGAGTTTAGCAAAAGACTAGCATGTGTGTGTCTGAAACCGTGGAATCCAATATTAGGTACACCAGCATGGTTGAAACGTGTATTTAAACGAGTTGATAGTGTTTTATTGTTTGCGTATTGGGGAAATAATAGAAGTTTAAAAGTTTGTTATTTTAAATTTGATGTTTATAAAATGATTAGCAGATAAGAAAAGGAACAACTTGCCTTAATTGCCTGCAGAATGGTAAGGAGATAAGAGAGAAAACACCTCTTAATGGCTTATCTCATGGTATGAGAGTAGTCTTGAAGTAAGAGTGAACCAAGAGAAAATAAAAAAGCACTTAGAAAAATCTAAGCGCTCAAGAGTAGTGGACGGTGTGCCTGTCCCGTCATCTCATACTATGAAGTTGCGTAGCGACACTATCATTTCTACCTCACTTCTCTTTAAACTAATTATATCATAAAGGAGTAGGAGCTTGACCACTGACGAAGTAGAAAAGAAACAAGAAGTATTAAAAATTTTGAAAAAGCAATTCAGAGACTAGACTTAGACTTGAAGATAAGTGATTGTATGATGTAGGACGTGAGATATTCGCCAATCTCTTTACAAGGCGAACTGGAGAGAGATTAAAGATATGGCAATTATACGAGGCGCTAGACATCGATAAGGCTCAATATGAGTGCCTCAAGGCTGATATACTGCTAGACTTTGCTAAAAGCTATCGAGACGGTGTTTTAGTGGTGTATAAACAAAACATATCTTAGGCTTAATTAAAAGCCTTTAGAAACGAATCTAAGGTTTTTTTGACTGGTTGATTTTATCAGTAATTTTAATTTCCTTGATTTCATTTTCAAAGAGTTTAATCCATCTGGTTCCAGAATTAACGGATAACCCATCAAGTTCTTCATCATAGACATCTTTGTCTTCGTAAAGAGCTACACCTTTAAATATTTGGCCATCAATATCGGTGATTCTGACAACCTTGTTATTAAATTCTTTAAGTTCCATCAGTCTCTCCTTTCGTACTACTATAGTCTGTTATATTATTGGAATCCCTTTTGTGTAAGCTTCTTTGGCTTCAGCAAGTGTCATTTCATTAGGGCCGCCATCTATATTAGTTTCTCCTGTATTTTGCCACTGACAGATGTCGCAGATATCATACACTGCTGTAACAGTACCACATACTGGACAATGGACATATTCGCTACCGTTAATAATGATTAAATTCTCTTTCCCAATCTTATTCATTTAAGGTCACTCCCAACACTATACAAATATATTAGCTATTTCAATACACTACTTTTTCAATATCATTGATTGTAATTGTTATGGTATCCCAGTCTTTAGGTGAATCACCTATATCAGCAATAAAAGTATCTTCGCTTAACTTCTCGACAATTGCTACCGTTTGACCGTTTTGTAACAACACTGTATCAAATTCTCGAATTTTTACGATTTTTCTCCTTGCGTAAGCTTCTTTGGCTTCAGCTAGAGTCATCTTATTTGGACCACCGTCTATATTTATAATACCTGTATTTTGCCAACGACAGACGTCACAGATATCATAGTCCATAACCTCAGTTCCGCAAACGGGACAATGTAACCATAAATATCCATCAATTTCCCATGTCTTTTTTGATCTATCCATATAAATCCCTCCTTCATATACTCGCCAAATCAGTCTTTTTGGTGAACCGTGAGTATCAACCCACCTTTCCATCATTATACTGCAAATCGAAGGGGATTGCTAATAATTGAGTGTGTATTCCAGATGTAGTATGATAGTATTATTAGGTAATAAAAAAAGCACGTTTGACCGTGCTAGTTTCTTGCCGGCTGAACTCATCATTTTAAGTCCTTTTTTGTTACCCTTTATGTTTTCTCAACTTATTTGAATTTAATAGTTTTTGAGAAAGTCAAGTTAGATTCATAGCAGGCTTATGCCTGTTTTTTTGTACCTAATCACTGCAAGATAACAAAATGTTGTAATATTTTATTGAATAAGATAGGCTTTAGAGCCTTGATATTAAGCACTTTGGGGCGTTTTCCCTTAGTGCTTTTTTTGTTTTTACTACCAGCTATAAGTATCTATACGCAACTAGACCTGTATAGTTTAAAGTGATATAATAGTCTAAAAGGAGGTGCTACTATGAATGTTTTAGAAAAAAACACACAGGTAAACTTTAAGACTAACAGAGACTTGTTAGAGAAGGCTAAAGCTATTATCACAGCGCAAAATCTTGATATGACAGCTAGTTTTAACTTGTTTTTAGAACACATTGTAGAAAATAAAGCCTTGCCATTTGAAACTCAAGTAGACAAAGAAAGAGAAGAACTTCTATCAGGGTTGCGTGCTGAAATTGCCCGTAGCTTTGACGATTTAGAACATGGAAGAACTTACAGCCTTGATGAAGTGAGGGCTAACCTTGGAATTTAACGAGAATGTATATAGCCTGATTATCTCAGAAACGGTACAAGAACAGCTAAGAGGTATTAAAGATTATATCTCAGCTAACTACTTTTCAGAACAGGCAGGAGCAAACACAGTTAAGAATATTCTTTACGGATTGGAACGTCTTGAAGTTTTCCCGGAAGCAGGATTTGATGCTGATGAAAGAGTAGGAGTTATTATATACCCACCCCACAAAACTCGATGCATCATTTTAGGCGATTACCTAGCCTTCTATCATATTTTAGAGGACAGAAAAGCTGTCTTTGTATCAGATATTATTCATAGTAAACAGGACTACATCCGTTTGTTCAAGAAAAAATAGCGCCTTAGGAAGGCGTTTTTGTTTGGGAATTACGTGATATTGATGATATAATATTTTGGCCCCCTCACTTTAAGGAAGGGAGGTGTTACATATGTTAGAAACTTTACTCACAGTGTTTCTAGCTCCGTTACTTATTAACGTGTTATCTGAGCTTTTCAAGTTATGGCTTAAGAAACGTAAGAAGTAATGGTTAACCCTTTTAGAGGGTAGCAAAAAACCCCATCGGTGGCACGGTGGGGCTTTTTTAGTTACATATGCTGTAACTTTACTCACATTGTAAGTTCATTCTAACACAACCCTTTCGATATTTCAAGCTTTTGTTTTGATATTTCCTCCGAGCTTATTCAACAATTCTAGAACACTGAAGTTTGTGGTTTGAGTTTATTACATTGAAATTACTAGACTCCATTCTACAGGTTAGATGATGAAAAAACTATTTTACACGCAATATCTAATATAGTGAAAAAAATACGACATCGGTTAACTAGAGTGTGCAGTAAAGTGCTAAAATTACCTGATTCAAATCAGTTTTACAAAAAAGATTGTAGGACGAGTAGAATTTGAATTGAAATATAAGATAATTAACAAAAAGAAAAAACGCTGATCAAGCGTTTTTCTTCTGTATTGATTCGTATTGAATGCTTATTTAACTTCTGTAAACACAACGTGTTTGCGAAGTTTTGGTGAGTATTTCTTCAATTGAAGACGGTCTGGAGTGTTACGTTTGTTTTTAGAAGTAAGGTACAAGCGTTCACCAGATTCTTTGTGTTCAAGTGTAATATTTACGCGCATGGTATCTCCCTTCTATTATTCAGCTGATGCAGCTTTAGCGATTTTACGTCCTTTGTAGTATCCTTTAAGTGATACACGGTGAGAACGTGAGTAATCTCCAGTAGTTTCGTCAAAGTTTACAGATGGAGCTGTTACTTTGTAGTGTGTACGACGTTTGTTTTTCTTCGCTTTTGAAGTGCGACGTGCAGGTACTGCCATTTTGATTTCTCCTTTAGGTATTTATATTCGATTCAATCTACTGATTTTCATCAACCATACTAGGATAACACATTTTTTTTGTAAAGTAAAGTTACTTGACAAAAAAAGATGAAAAAATTCTCCTGTCAGACCTAGCAGACAGGAGAAGGTGTTAAATATCAATCTCAAATGGTTCGTCAATGGTTTCTGATACGTATTTTCCGTCTTTCTTCCGTTGTTTGACACATTCTGTAAGGAGATATTCGATTTGCCCATTGACTGAACGAAAGTCATCTTCTGCCCATGATGCGAGTGCAGCGTATAACTTTGTTGAGAGTCGAAGGGGGATATGCTTTTTTTAGCTTCAACCATCTTTAGTAAAGACTTCCTGTGTTGACAATTGGTTGTGCATCATGATTGCCACAGAGGACGACTAGGAGATTTGAAACCATAGCAGCTTTTCGTTCTTCGTCAAGCTCTACCAATTCCCCTTCATTGAGCCGTTCTAGTGCCATTTCAACCATTCCTACAGCACCATCTACAATCATCTTACGGGCATCAATAATGGTAGTAATTTCTGTAGCATAAGCTAGGTAAGTGATACGTGCTTCAAGGATTTCCTAAGCAGTCATTGTCATTTGATGATTTAGCTCCTAAAAAAGGAGATTTTGTGCTAACATCACCACTTTGTCCAAGTCGAGTGTGGTTTGCAGGGTTGACTGCTACGCTGAAGGGATTGACAAAGTAAAAGCCAGGTTCTTTGATGGTACCTGTATAGTTACCAAAGAGTGTCAGAACCATAGCCTCCTGAGGTTTGACAACTTTTAAACCAGCATGAGTTAGCGTTGCAATTACGATTAGTAAAGGTCCGATAATAATTCCAAAAATGTTTTCCGAACCAACACCCATTTTAAATATAAAGATACCAAGTACGATTGTCAACTCAATGAGAATCAATGCTAATACACCATTTGGTTATGAATTGATTAGTTTTTCAGTCATAAGAATGACCTCTGTTATTTGATATCTAAATGATATCATTTTGTTTTTAAAAATTAATAGAAAGTTGACAAATAATCACTAAAAAGTTTCAGCCCAATAATTACTTGTAGGAGGTGAGATTATATTGTGCTGAAATACTCTTTTATTCTTATAACTTTTACACTATAATTGTAGTTAGAAAGGAAGAGAAATGTTTGATTATAGAGCACTAGTTATTTTGATGACTTTGATGGATCATTGTGAGCTATCATTATATGAATTATCTGTTAAGGTGAGCTTACCTATAAAGGAAGTCAAAGAAGGAATAGATTATTTAGTGCCTTATCTAGCTAATAAAGGGATAGTACTGGATAAAAAACAAGGTCGCTATAGTTTATCAAATCGTACGAAGCAGTCTTTGACAGATATTATTAAGTCGGATGAATTGGTTTTACCAAAGTCGACTCGCTTAGCATTAATCTATCTTTACACTTTTTGTCGATTAGATTTTATATCGAATAATCATTACCAAGACTTTTTGAAAGTAAGTAAGAATACAACCTTATCTGATATTCAATCATTAAGAAAGATTATGTTGGATAATGATTTGGAGCTAGGGTACAGTAGAGCAAAAGGTTATACTTTACACGGTTCAGAGTGGAATAAGCACCGTTTAGCTTTTCAAATGGTTAGTGAGTTGCTGGAATCCTCCATAGGGATTTGGGGGTTGGATTATGTTTTATCCAGTTGGGGGTATTCATTAACTTATGATTTGATTGATCAGGTAGTTAAAGATTATTATGAAAAGCTACAGATAGTACCTATTGTTAATCAATTAAAAGTTTGCCTTTTCGGTTTAGTATTCATTATATGTAGGTATCAAAGGGATGTTGAAAGAGTATGTCTTTCAGAGACATTAGTATCTCCTATTATTCAAGATATAACGACTATTTTATTAGATACAGTAGTTGATTTGGGAATTATAGATACGGTATTTTCAGAGGATGATTATCGCTATGTCACAGTTTTATTATCAAGTTGCTTTGAAGGTGAAGTAGATGTTGCTCCGGTTTACTTTAATCAATTAACAGAGGCTATTATAAGTAGAATGGAAGATATTTCTTTGTTACATTTTAAACAAAGAGAAGTATTGAGAGAAAATCTTCGCCGCCACCTTATACCGGCTTACTATAGATTAAAGTTCGGCTTACCTAGCTCAAATGAATATGTGTTGCATGTTAAAGAACATTATCCTGATTTATTTGAACTAGTAAAAGATTCTTTGACTCCCTTGATGGACGCTATTGACAAGCCCATACCTGATAGTGAAACAGCATATTTTGTTATCCATTTTGGAGGATATTTAAAGAAAGCAGACAATTTGCCTCAAAAATGTTATAAAGCAGCAATTATCTGTCCTAATGGAATTAGTTCTTCATTGATGATAAAAGAGAATCTATTAGCATTATTCCCTCAAATTGAGTTTATAGGAACCTCAAAGATTGATGATTTATATGCGAAAACTAGTAGTGACTATGATATGGTTTTTTCTACTATAAAGGTGGATACAGAGAAGCCAAATTATCTAGTTTCTGTTATGATGACGGAAGAACAAACAACACAGTTAGTTGAATTGGTATCAAAAGATTTTCCGGATACAGGTTATCAAGATATTGAGCTGAATCAGATAATTAGTATAGTAAGACGATATAGTGTAATCACACAAGAATTAGAGTTGAAATTAGCATTAAAGCGATATCTCTATCAAGAAATGAATAGAAAGGAAATGTTACCATTGTTAGAAGAATTAATTACAAAAGAAACCTATCAGGTTAGTTCGAAAAAATTAGGATGGAAGGAGGCGATTCGTTTAGCAGCTAAACCGCTTTTGGATCAACATAAGATAACTGAGAACTACCCTGAGGCAATGATTCAAAAAGTAGAAGAGTTTGGACCTTTTATTAATTTAGGGAAGGGAGTAGCAATTCCTCACGCTCGACCAGATGAAGGCGTGAATGAAATAGGAATGTCAATGTTAGTTTTGGAAGAGCCGATTTATTTATTGGATAATCCAGAACAAGAGGTAAGATTGTTGATTTGTATTGCAGCCATTGATAATGAGAGTCATTTAAAGGCTTTGTCACATTTAACAACAATTTTAAGAGATAAAAATCATGTTCAAGCTTTAATTTCATCAAAAAACTATGATGACATTAAAATGATAATTAAACAGGAGGATTAGATAATGTTAAAAATTGGTACAGCTTGTGGTTCAGGATTAGGTTCAAGTTTTATGGTACAGATGAATATTGAATCTGTATTGAGTGATTTGAATGTTTCAGATGTAGAAGTTGAACATTATGATTTAGGTGGAGCAGATCCAAATGCAGCCGATATTTGGATTGTTGGTCGTGATTTAGCTGATTCAGCTAGTCATCTTGGAGATGTTCGTATTTTAAATAGTATTATTGATATGGACGAGCTACGAGAATTAATTACTAAAATTTGTGAAGAAAAAGAACTTATATAGGAGGCTAGCGTCATGATGAAGTTCATATTGGATATTGTTAGTACACCAGCTATTTTAGTAGCTTTAATTGCAATCTTAGGATTAGTTCTTCAGAAGAAGAAATTACCTGATATTATTAAAGGTGGAATTAAGACTTTTGTTGGTTTCTTAGTTGTATCTGGTGGTGCAGGAATTGTGCAAAATTCTTTGAATCCATTTGGTACCATGTTTGAACATGCTTTTCATTTATCTGGAGTTGTACCGAATAATGAAGCAATTGTAGCTGTAGCTTTAACAACATATGGCTCAGCTACTGCAATGATTATGTTTGCAGGTATGGTGTTCAATATCTTAATCGCTCGTTTTACTCGATTTAAATATATCTTTTTAACAGGGCACCACACTCTATATATGGCGTGTATGATTGCGGTCATTTTATCAGTTGCTGGCTTTACTAGTTTGCCTCTTATCTTACTAGGAGGATTAGCACTCGGTATTATTATGAGTATTTCTCCAGCATTTGTACAAAAATATATGGTTCAATTAACTGGAAATGACAAGGTAGCTTTAGGTCATTTCAGTTCTTTGGGATATTGGTTGAGTGGTTTCACTGGTAGCCTTATCGGTGACAAATCAAAATCAACAGAGGACATTAAATTCCCAAAGAGTTTAGCTTTTTTACGTGATAGTACTGTTAGTATTACTTTATCTATGGCAGTTATTTACATTATTGTAGCTATCTTTGCAGGGTCAGAATATATAGAAAAAGAAATCAGTAATGGTACAAGTGGTCTAGTTTATGCTTTACAATTAGCAGGTCAATTTGCAGCAGGTGTATTTGTTATTTTAGCAGGTGTTCGCCTTATTTTGGGTGAAATTGTTCCAGCCTTTAAAGGTATCTCAGAGCGTCTCGTACCTAATTCAAAACCTGCTTTGGATTGTCCGATTGTTTATACTTATGCACCTAATGCAGTCCTAATTGGATTTATCTCTAGTTTTGTTGGTGGTTTAGTAAGTATGGCAATTATGATTGCTTCAGGAACGGTTGTCATCTTACCAGGCGTTGTGCCTCATTTCTTCTGTGGAGCGACTGCAGGTGTCATCGGGAATGCATCTGGTGGTGTTCGTGGAGCCACTATTGGAGCATTTTTACAAGGTATTTTAATTAGTTTTCTTCCAGTCTTTTTAATGCCAGTTTTGGGAGGACTTGGTTTCCAAGGGTCAACTTTCTCAGATGCAGATTTTGGTCTATCAGGAATTATTTTAGGAATGTTGAATCAATTTGGCTCACAAGCAGGTATTGTTATTGGTCTTGTTCTTATTTTAGCAGTTATGTTTGGAGTATCCTTTATTAAAAAGCCATCTGCAAAGGAGGAATAAGGGATGATTTTAAGTGAAAATAGAGAAGATGAGTTAAGAAAATTTGCGACTAAAATCCGATTAAATACACTTAGAACATTGAATCATCTTGGATTCGGTCATTATGGAGGGAGTCTGTCTATAGTAGAAGTTTTAGCAGTGCTTTATGGTGAAATAATGCCGATGACTCCAGAAATATTTGCATCACGAGATAGAGATTATTTTGTTTTATCCAAGGGACATGCTGGACCGGCTTTATACAGCACACTCTATTTGAATGGTTTCTTTGACAAAGAATTCTTATATTCTTTAAATACAAATGGAACCAAATTACCGTCTCATCCTGATAGAAATCTAACGCCGGGCATAGATATGACAACTGGCTCTTTAGGACAGGGAATTAGTGTTGCAACCGGACTTGCATATGGTCAGAGAATAAGAAAAAGTCCCTTTTATACTTATGCTATTGTTGGAGATGGTGAGTTAAATGAGGGACAATGTTGGGAGGCTATACAGTTTGCTTCTCATCAACAGTTATCTAATTTAATTGTATTTGTAGACGATAACAAAAAACAATTAGATGGTTTTACAAAGGATATTTGTAATCCAGGTGATTTTGTAGAAAAATTCTCAGCATTTGGATTTGAATCCATTAGGGTCAATGGTTCAGATATTAGAGAAATTTATGAAGGGATTGTCCGATTAAAACAGTCAAATGATTCATCCCCTAAGTGTATTGTATTAGATACTACTAAAGGTCAAGGAGTTCGAGAGCTGGAAGAAATGAAATCCAATCATCATCTTCGCCCTACTGTAGAGGAGAGACAAATGTTAACTTCAGTTGTAGAAAGATTAAGTCAGGAATTGGAGGAAACAGAATGATGAGAAGTACGAAAGAATTACGACATGTGTATAGAGATTTCCTTCTAGAGGCTAACCAAAGTTATTCTGATATAGTAGTTTTAGAAGCAGATTTGTCAAGTTCTATGGCTACTAATAATCTTGAAAAGGACTTTAGAGACCGTTATGTGAATGTTGGAATCATGGAAGCAGAAATGGTCGGGCTTGCAGCAGGTTTATCTATTCAGGGGTTTAGACCTTATCTTCATACATTTGGCCCTTTTGCTTCACGAAGAGTATTTGATCAATTATTTATTTCTCTTGGATACGCACAATTGGATGCCACTGTGATTGGATCAGATGCAGGAGTAACTGCAGAAATGAATGGTGGGACACATATGCCATTTGAAGAAATTGGATTGTTACGTTTAATTCCTAAATCAATCATTTTCGAAGCAACTGATGATATCCAATTTCGTGAAATCTTGAACCAGACATTAGACTTAAAAGGACTAAAATATATTCGAACAATTAGAAAAGCTCCAGAGGCTGTATATCAAGGTGGAGAAGATTTTTCTAAAGGCTACATTGAGTTAAGACACGGTGAAGATGTTGTAATAGTTGCTTCTGGCATAATGGTTGCTCCAAGTATTCGAGTTGCGGATGAACTGTTTAAATTAGGTTATTCAGTAGGTGTGATAGATTTATTTAGAATCAAACCGATACCAGAACAGATAAAAACAATGTTAAGTGGAAAAACTATATTTACTGTAGAAAACCACAATCAGATAGGTGGAATTGGCAGTGCTTTATGTGAATTATTCTCTGATGATGGAATAACAAAAATTCATCGGATGGGTGTTCAAGAAAGATTCGGTCAAGTAGGGAAAATGGATTATCTTCTTAATGAATATGGTTTGAGTGAATCGAATATAAAAGAGAAAGTTCTAGAGTTTTATAATGCAAGATAGATGTTAAATACACTTATCTGAAAGAACTTCTGTAAAAATTACATTACGTTATTTAAAGCAAGCGGATTAAAAGCATATTCTGGTCATCAGAAAGTGCCCTGATCCGCTTTGTTGTTTTTAATTTAAAATGTTTATATGTATATAGAATTTTCTGAAAATTCAAGAATTTTCTTCTGTTCATTGCTTTTAAAATGTGCTATAATAGTAAAAACTGAAATGGGAGGGAACAAATGACTGAATTAGATAAACGTCATCGCAGTAGCATTTATGACAGTATGGTTAAATCACCAAACCGTGCCATGCTTCGTGCGACTGGTATGACAGATAAGGACTTTGAAACACCGATTGTGGGAGTGATTTCGACTTGGGCGGAAAATACACCATGTAACATCCACTTGCATGATTTTGGGAAATTGGCTAAAGAAGGTGTCAAATCTGCAGGTGCTTGGCCTGTACAATTTGGGACTATCACTGTAGCGGACGGGATTGCCATGGGGACGCCTGGTATGCGCTTCTCTTTGACATCTCGTGATATCATTGCGGACTCAATCGAGGCGGCTATGGGTGGTCACAACGTGGATGCCTTCGTCGCTATCGGTGGTTGTGACAAGAACATGCCTGGTTCTATGATTGCCATTGCTAATATGGATATCCCAGCTATTTTCGCCTATGGTGGAACTATTGCACCCGGAAATCTTGATGGCAAGGACATTGACTTGGTTTCTGTTTTTGAGGGTATTGGAAAATGGAACCACGGTGATATGACGGCTGAGGATGTGAAACGTCTTGAATGTAATGCCTGCCCTGGCCCTGGTGGCTGTGGTGGTATGTACACTGCTAATACTATGGCGACTGCTATTGAAGTTCTAGGTATGAGTTTGCCAGGATCTTCATCTCACCCAGCTGAATCAGCTGATAAGAAAGAAGATATCGAAGCAGCAGGACGTGCTGTTGTCAAGATGTTGGAGCTCGGTCTCAAGCCATCAGATATCTTGACTCGTGAAGCCTTTGAAGATGCTATCACTGTAACCATGGCTCTCGGTGGTTCTACAAATGCCACTCTTCACTTGCTTGCCATTGCCCATGCTGCCAATGTTGACTTGTCACTTGAGGACTTCAATACGATCCAAGAACGTGTGCCTCACTTGGCTGACTTGAAACCATCTGGTCAGTATGTCTTCCAAGATCTCTACGAAGTCGGTGGTGTGCCTGCGGTTATGAGATATCTCTTGGCAAATGGTTTCCTTCACGGAGATCGCATCACATGTACTGGTAAGACAGTTGCTGAGAACTTAGCTGACTTTGCAGATCTCACACCAGGTCAAAAAGTCATCATGCCACTTGAAAATCCAAAACGTGCGGACGGTCCGCTTATCATCTTGAACGGGAATCTTGCCCCTGACGGTGCGGTTGCCAAGGTATCAGGTGTTAAAGTGCGTCGTCACGTTGGACCAGCTAAGGTCTTTGACTCAGAAGAAGATGCGATTCAGGCTGTTTTGACAGATGAAATCGTTGATGGCGATGTAGTCGTTGTTCGTTTTGTTGGACCTAAGGGTGGTCCTGGTATGCCTGAGATGCTGTCACTTTCATCCATGATCGTTGGTAAAGGTCAAGGAGACAAGGTTGCCCTCTTGACGGATGGCCGTTTCTCTGGTGGTACTTATGGTCTGGTTGTTGGACATATCGCTCCTGAAGCTCAGGATGGTGGACCAATTGCCTACCTTCGTACAGGTGATATCGTTACGGTTGACCAAGATACCAAAGAAATTTCCATGGCCGTATCCGAAGAAGAACTTGAAAAACGCAAGGCAGAAACAACCTTGCCACCACTTTATAGCCGTGGTGTCCTCGGTAAATATGCCCATATTGTATCATCTGCTTCACGCGGAGCCGTGACAGACTTCTGGAATATGGACAAGTCAGGTAAAAAATAAACTTAAAAAGCAAGCCAATCTCGGCTTGCTTCTTTTCATCTTCAAAAGTAATTTGCCTGTTTAACGAGGTGGCAGTCCAAGGGCAATACGACCGTAGCGACTGATTCGTGTGATCTTCCAGGCAGGCGACCAGGTAACTTCAACCTTGACATCTTCAATACCCTCGATTTGTTTCAGACCTGCCACGATTTCGATAGGTAGGCTTTCGGCGCAATCACAGGCGGTGTCGGTGAAGGTCATGACAATCTTGCAGAGCCCAGTTTCATCCAGATTGATTTCATAAATCAGCCCTAGATTGTACACATCCAATTCCACATCTGTGTCAAAAACCTTCTCTAGTTTTTCGATAATTTGGTCTTGCAAGGCCAAAGCACGGTCATTGATTTTGATATCATCTCTCATTACAGTCCCTCCACGTGATAAATATCCTCTATTTTCTCATAATTCTGACAATTTGGCAAGTTTTTGATGAATTTTCTGAAAAATATGATAACATAAAGAAAATACTCGATTAAGGGGAAGGCTATGGAGCAGATTGGAAAAGTCTTTAGACAATTACGAGAGTCAAGAAATATCTCGCTGAGACAAGCGACTGGGGGACAATTTTCGCCGTCTATGTTGTCTCGCTTTGAAACAGGTCAGAGTGAACTTTCGGTAGAAAAGTTTCTATTTGCCCTAGAAAATATATCTGCCAGTGTAGAGGAAATCCTCTTTCTGGCGAGAGGTTTTCAGTATGATACAGATTCTGAGTTGAGAAAAGGAATCATAGATGTCTTGGATCCAAAGAATATAGCTCCGCTTGAGGACTTGTATCGCAGGGAGTGTCAAAAGCATGCCCATTCTCAAAACAAACAGAAACATATTCTAAATGCCATTATTATCAAGTCTTATATGAAGAGCATGGATGAAAGGGTGGAGTTAACAGCAGAGGAAGGGGAAGTTCTTCATGATTATTTGTTTTCTACCGAGATCTGGGGAATCTATGAACTCAATTTATTTTCAGTCAGTTCACCATTTCTATCTGTTTCCCTTTTCACTAGGTATGTTAGAGAGATGGTACGTAAATCTGATTTTCTAATGGAAATGTCTGGCAATCGAAACCTTTTTCACACTATACTATTGAATGGTTTTTTAGCCAGCATTGAGTGTGAAGAATTTACCAATGCCTCTTATTTTAAACGTGTTATCGAAGAGCATTTCTACAAGGAAAATGAGACCTATTTCCGAATTGTCTATTTGTGGGCGGAAGGTCTCCTTGATAGCAAGCAAGGCAGAGTCAAGGAAGGTCAGAAAAAGATGGAAGATGCTGTCCGTATTTTTGAGATGCTTGGCTGTAATAAATCTGCCGAATACTATAGAAAAACGACCGATTGTTGAATATCTGCAAACTAAGAAAATTATTTAAAATTTGAAGCGATAGAATTGTTGAGCTCTCTCGTGTCACTGGAGAAATTCTATCGTCTCTTTTTACTTATTTTTTTGTTGCATATATTCAAAAGTTTTTCCTCTAAAATTTCTAAGTGCTATACTATAGTCATACTTCACATAAAACTTATACTCTTCGAAAATCAAATTCAAACCACGTCAGCTTCACCTTGCCGTACTCAAGTACAGCCTGCGGCTAGCTTCCTAGTTTGCTCTTTGATTTTCATTGAGTATTTGAACAAGAAGGGAAATTATCTATGAAACTATTGTTTAGAAATCAAGCTTATCGACTCTTGACTTTGTCACGTTTCTTCAATGCTTTTGGTGCTTCAATTTTCAATCTGGTCTTTATCGTTTATGCATCGACCTTGCCACAAGCCTCTTTTGCGGTTGCTATGGCGAATATTGTCATGCTTCTTCCTACTCTCTTTACAGTTTTTGTAGGGATTCGGGCAGATTACACGAGAGACAAGGTCAAATGGATGGTCTATAGCGGTTTGTTTCAGGCGGTTTTATTTTTTCTAGCAGCCCTAGTTGTTCAGCAAGCTAGTCTCTTTGCCTTTTCTAGCTTGTGTTTGATCAATGTCATTAGTGATGTGATTAGTGATTTTGCAGGTGGCTTGCGCATGCCTCTTATTAAGGAGAAAGTAGCTGAAGATGATCTGATGGAAGCTTACTCTTTTTCCCAGTTCATCACCTATATTTCAGCTATTGGTGGTCAAGCTTTTGGAGTCTGGCTCTTAGGCCTATCGGTCAACAATTTTTCCCTTGTTGCGGGAATCAATGCCTGCTTTTTTCTAGTATCAGCCTCTATTCTCTTTTTAGGAAAAAGCAAATTGAGCCTGTCAATGTCATCTGCTGATCGTGAAAACCTAAAAAATGAGAAGCTTTTTATCAAAGACCAGTTCCTAACAATTTACCGAAATTTACGCCTCGTTTTTCTTAAAAGTGGACAGAAAAACTTTGGTTTTATGCTCTTTGCTGTCTTGCTTATCAATGCCTTGGGTGGCGCTTTGGGTGGAATTTATAATATCTTCTTTTTGAGTCATTCTCTCTTGAATTTTTCTTATACAGAGGCACTATTTATCAGTCAATTCTGTGCTTTAGTAGCAGTCATCATCAGTAGCCTTACGGGCAATGATTATTTTGGGAAGCAGTCCTTGCCTAGATTGATGATGTGGGCTACCGTAGGGCTCACTCTAATTGGTCTGGCTAACGTATTTAATCAAGTCGTGCTTGGTTTGCTATTTCTATTTTTAACTTTGTATGTGTCTGGTAAAGTTTCACCAAAGATTAGTGCCATGCTCATGAAAAATCTAGCTCCAGAGGTTTTAGCTCGTACCAGTAATTTTTTAGGTTTATTGTTTACCTTGTCCATACCTGTGGGAACAGCTTGTTTTTCACTTGTTGCCGTATGGAATATACAGTTGACTTGGATGCTATTTGTTGGTCTTTCCTTGCTGGCTATTCTTATGACAATCCTTAATCTTAAAAATGATATTTAAATCCTAATTTTTTTCTCACTGTTTTAATCCCTCTATTTATGGTAAAATAAGACTATTAAGTTTAAAGAGGATTCCCTATGAAATTACAAAAACCAAAAGGAACGCAGGATATTTTACCTGCTGAGTCTGCCAAGTGGCAGTACGTTGAGGGCTTTGCCCGTGAGATTTTCAAGCGCTACAACTATGCAGAAGTGCGCACGCCTATTTTTGAGCATTATGAGGTTATCAGTCGCTCTGTCGGAGATACAACGGATATCGTAACCAAGGAAATGTATGACTTCTATGACAAGGGTGACCGTCATATTACCCTCCGTCCAGAAGGAACTGCACCCGTTGTCCGTTCCTATGTGGAAAATAAACTCTTCGCCCCAGAAGTGCAAAAGCCAAGCAAGTTCTACTATATGGGACCTATGTTCCGTTATGAGCGTCCACAGGCAGGGCGTTTGCGCCAGTTCCACCAGATTGGTGTTGAGTGTTTTGGCTCTAGCAATCCAGCTACCGATGTGGAAACCATCGCGATGGCAGCCCATTTCTTGAAAGAAATTGGCATCCAAGGTGTCAAACTACACCTCAATACGCTTGGAAATCCTGAGAGCCGTGCGGCTTATCGTCAAGCCTTGATTGACTATTTGACACCGCTCAAGGAGACCTTGTCTAAGGATAGCCAGCGTCGCTTGGAGGAAAACCCTCTCCGTGTCTTGGACTCTAAGGAAAAAGAAGACAAGGTGGCAGTGGAGAATGCACCGTCTATCTTGGACTTCCTTGATGAAGAAAGCCAAGCTCATTTTGATGCGGTGCGTCAGATGTTGGAAAATCTTGGGGTAGACTATATCATTGATACCAATATGGTGCGTGGTCTGGACTACTACAACCACACCATTTTCGAGTTTATCACTGAGATCGAGGGCAATGACTTGACCGTCTGTGCGGGTGGTCGTTACGATGGTTTGGTTGCCTACTTTGGTGGTCCTGAAACTGCTGGCTTTGGTTTTGGACTTGGTGTAGAGCGCCTGCTTCTCATTCTTGAAAAGCAAGGTGTGGCCCTCCCTATCGAAAATGCCCTAGATATCTATATCGCAGTCTTGGGAGAAGGAGCAAATGTTAAGGCCTTGGAATTGGTACAGGCTCTTCGCCAACAAGGTTTCAAAGCAGAGCGTGATTACCTCAACCGTAAGCTCAAAGCTCAGTTCAAGTCAGCCGATGTCTTTGCGGCTAAGACCCTCATCACTCTAGGTGAGAGCGAAGTCGAAAGCGGACAAGTGACGGTCAAGAACAACCAAACACGAGAAGAAGTGGAAGTTGCGCTTGAGACAATCAGCCAAAACTTCTCAGAAATCTTTGAAAAACTAGGATTTTAATGATAGATAAACTGGTCAGGAACCTACTCCTGACCTTTTTCTTTTGCAAAATGACAAAAATCATAAACTTTTTGACAAATATGCTTGTCAAAAAGAAAAAGATGTGTTACAATGTAAGCAAGTTAAGAGAAAAGGAGAAAGGAATGCTTAAAAATCGTTTAAAAGAGCTTCGGGCTCGCGATGGTCTCAATCAAACCGACCTAGCCAAGCTAGCAGGGGTTTCCAGGCAGACCATTAGTCTATTAGAACGGGATGAATACACCCCATCCATTATCATTGCCTTGAAAATATCTCAAATTTTCAACGAAACAGTCGAATCGGTATTTCGCTTGGAGGAGAACGAGTGATGAATAAGTTTAAAGTGATTTATTATGTAGTGGTCACAGCTCTATTAGTCAGCGTGCTTCTATTGATTGGGATAGACTTAGGCTGGTTTAATCCATATCAAAGTAACCAATTTATTTGGGCCTACTTTGTCCTCATCCCAGTAATTGAATGGATTGAAAAGAAAGTAAACAATCTAGCAAGTGAAAAAGGAGAATGAAAATGAAAAAGAAAAATAAAGGTGGATTGTTATTTTTAATGTCTGTTGTCTTAGGAGGTTTCTTGGGCGGTTTTGTAGGGATGTTTAAGGCTGGTGCCGAATCCAACGGAATTATTTTAGATGTAAAAATCTTAATACCCTGGATATCAGCTATTTGTTTACTGATAGGTTTCATTAGCATTCTTTTGACGTTCAATTTCTTAAAGAAAAGCAGAACATTTCACTCCTTGTATCAAGAGGAAATGGATGATGATCTGAATGAAAGCTATTATGTGCAAATGTATCGAAATCTCGAGTTTGGAAGCATTGCTTTTAATATTGCAATCGTAGCGATTTTATTGGCTCTCTTCATTTCAGTAAGTGAAGAGATTGTACTAAATAGAAGCAATCTAACCTTATCTCTTTCTTTTTTGGCATTAGTGTTGGTTTTCAATGCTCAAAAATATCTTTTTAAGACCATTGCTATTGTTCGTCAGTTTGATTTGGCATTTTTCTCTACACCAAAGGATGTCATGGACTTTATCAATTCTTACGATGAAGGGGAGCGCCAGGCTAATTTGGAACAGAGTTTTCGGATTTTATTCCAATTAAATCAGTATGTCTTGCCAATCTTATATATTTTTCTTTTTATCATTTCTTTCTTGACAGGAAAGATTCAATTACTGTCCTTATTGCTTGTAGGAGCAATCCATGTTTATATCAATGTGATGCAGTTGCCTATGGTGAAACGTTATTTTAAATAAAGGAGTTTCTATGATTCGTGTTGAAAATGTAAGCAAAAGTTTTGGGAGCAAAAAAGCTCTTCACCAGATTTCTTTTGAGATTAAGGAGGGCGAAATCTTTGGTTTTCTTGGTCCTTCTGGCTCAGGTAAAACAACCATGATCAATGTCTTGACAGGTCAGTTGACTGCAGATCAAGGTAAAACAATTTTGTTAGGTAAGAATTCTCAAGATTTAACCTCAAATGATTTGGAACAAATTGGTATTGTTAGTGATGGCAGTGGTTTTTATGAAAAGATGAGTCTTTATAAAAATCTTCTCATCTATGCTAAGTTATATGGCCTCAAGGCAGATAGAGTAGTTCAGGTGCTTCAACAGGTTGGATTGGCAGATGCTAAAGATATTATTGCAGAAAAGTTATCTACTGGAATGAAACAACGAATGTTCTTGGCTCGTGCCCTTCTGAATGCTCCTAAGATTCTCTTTCTAGATGAGCCAACCAGTGGTTTAGACCCTACAACATCTAAGATGGTTCATACCCTACTTCAAGAATTAAAGCAGGCGGGGACAACTATCTTTCTGACCACGCATGATATGAATGAAGCAACTCTGCTTTGTGATCGCTTATCTCTTTTGAATAAGGGGAACTTAATAGAGTATGGAAGTCCGCAAGATATTATCCAGAAGTACCATGTGGATAAGAAAGTACGTGTGGTTTATAACGACGGACGAGAACAGATAGTTCCATTTGATGAATTACCACATTTAGACACGACAGATTTGATGGTGGTTCACTCTTGTGAGCCAACTTTAGAAGAAATCTTTATCAGATTGACAGGAGAAAAGTTAGATGTTTAGAAAATTAAATGCCCTACTATGGTTAAGAGTGCAAGTTCTTATCAGCAATTCAACTTTGTTGGCGACTCTATTGATGCCTTTTGGAATAGCTGTTCTATATAATGAATTCTTCAATAAGAATGGAGAATTGAGTATGTTTCTCCTCTCTTCGAGTTTGACGATGGTCTTGAGTATGGGAAGTGGTTATATGGTATCGATTATGATGGCAGAAGATAAGGAAAAGCGCAATCTTAAATCACTCATCCTAAGTGGTGTGACAGCAACAGAATATACTTTCAGTATGCTTGTTCTCCCTATTTTGATAATGTTATTTGCTATGATTGTACTGCCCATCTATCTTAAAGTAGATCTATCAAGTTACTTATTGGCCTATGTTATCTATTTAATCCTAGCAACTATTAGTATTATTTTTCTCAACCTTTTAATCGGTGCAGTGTCAGATACTCAATCTAAAGCGCAAGTCTATAGTATCTTTCCTATGTTAATCGTCTCTTTTTTACCTATAATTGCTCTTCAAAATGATACGCTTCAGAAAGTGTTGGATTACTCTTTTATTGGTCCAATTGTAAATCTTTTAAATAAAAAAGGTGGGGAAATATCTTTTTCTAATATCGGTATGTTACTTGCCTGGGTACTTGTGTTAGGAATAGCAAACCTCTTTGTATTGAAAAACAGCTATAAAGCAAGATAGGAGTTATCAATGAAATTACTTAAAAATCTTGGCTGGTTTCTTCTAGCCCTTCTATCCTTTTTCTTTGGTTATGGCTTTATTCAGGGGCTCGCGACTACGTCGCTTGCCTTAGGCGCGTCACCTTATGCTGTTACCTTACTTTATGTGGCCTTGGCTGGAGTTTATGTGTACGGCATTTATAAATGGTACCAGAAAGGCCCTGTCCATATTGAGAAGAGTGGCTTTAATCGATTTATTTGGCTCCCTGCCTTGGTTTGGTTCTTATCTCTTGTCGTTCAATTCTTCCTGCCAAATGATCCTTCAGTAAATCAACAAACAGCGATAGACTTGACCTTGTCTCAACCCCTTTTCTCATTCTTTGCGGTCGTTATTTTTGCTCCTTTGACGGAAGAGCTTATCTTTAGAGGGATGTTAGCACGCTACCTCTTTCCTAAGCAGGACAAGAGCAAACAGGTTCTGTTTCTTTTGGTATCTAGTGTTCTGTTTGCCTTGATTCATTTCCCAGGTGATGTGCAACAATTTTTAGTCTATACTAGTCTTGGTTTTAGTTTGGGATTGGCCTATATTAGCAGAAAAGGTCTGGTCTACAGTATTTCTCTCCACGCTTTGAATAATTTAGTCGGCTTTTTGATGATTCTCATGCTATAATAGAGTCAGGAGGTCACATGAAACGAGTAATTTTATTAGCAGTGATTCAGGCAGTCGTTCTATTTTTCATCATTGGAGCGCTAGCTTATGCCTTTAAGGGCGATTTCTTCTACAACTATCTAGCAGTAGTCTTTGCCCCTATTGCAGGTGTTTTGCGCTTTGGGACAGCTTACACAACAGAAATTGTCTTGCCTCGAAAGGCAGCCGAAATTGCTGAAAAGCGTAAAGCAGGCAAAAATTCAAAATAAAAGAGTCCGGTGAACTTCATCGGATTTTTGTATTGGCGTTAATTTTTAGAGTCTTCACTTGATTTTTAAAGTCAGGCAAACTTTTCTGATGATTTTCATGAAGAGCCTGCGCTTTTATGGTAAAATAGTAACAGAATAAAAGAGGAGAGAAACAATGAAACGTAGTATGTATGCTGGTCGTGTTCGTGAGGAACACATCGGACAAGAAATAACCTTGAAAGGATGGGTTGGCCGTCGTCGTGACCTTGGTGGTTTGATCTTTATCGATCTTCGTGACCGTGAAGGAATTATGCAGTTGGTTATCAACCCTGAAAAAGTATCTGCAGAGGTCATGGCAACAGCTGAAAGCCTTCGTAGCGAATTTGTTATCGAGGTGACTGGACAGGTCGCTGCGCGTGAGCAAGCCAATGATAAGTTGCCAACTGGTGCAGTCGAGCTAAACGTGACAGCTCTGACAGTACTGAATACAGCTAAAACAACCCCATTTGAGATTAAGGATGGCATTGAGGCCAATGACGATACACGTTTGCGTTACCGTTACCTTGACCTTCGTCGTCCAGAAATGTTGGAAAATCTTAAACTTCGTGCCAAGGTGACCCACTCTATCCGCAACTACTTGGATGAGTTGGAGTTTATTGACGTGGAGACACCATTCCTTTCTAAGTCAACTCCTGAAGGGGCGCGTGACTACTTGGTGCCGTCTCGTGTTAATAAAGGGCATTTTTACGCGCTTCCTCAAAGTCCACAAATCACGAAACAGCTCTTGATGAATGCTGGTTTTGACCGTTACTATCAAATCGTTAAATGTTTCCGTGACGAGGACTTGCGTGGTGACCGCCAGCCTGAGTTTACCCAGGTTGACTTGGAAACGTCTTTCCTTACTGAACAAGAAATCCAAGATATCACAGAAGGTTTGATTGCGCGCGTGATGAAAGAAACTAAAGGCATCGAAGTGACGCTTCCATTTCCTCGTATGAAATATGATGATGCTATGGCTCTTTACGGTTCTGACAAGCCAGATACCCGTTTTGACATGTTGCTTCAGGACCTGACAGCAGTAGTCAAAGGTGTAGACTTTAAAGTCTTTTCAGAAGCACCTGCTGTAAAAGCAATTGTGGTCAAAGGAGCTGCGGACAACTATTCACGTAAAGACATCGACAAGATGACCGAAGTAGCCAAACAGTATGGTGCCAAAGGTCTTGCTTGGGTCAAGGTGGTTGATGGAGAATTAAACGGACCAGTTGCCAAGTTCTTGACTAGCATCCAAGCAGAATTGACAACAGCGCTTGCTCTTGAAGATAAGGACTTGGTTCTCTTTGTGGCGGATACGCTTGAAGTGGCTAATGCAACGCTTGGTGCCCTTCGTGGACGTATTGCCAAAGAGCTTGGTTTGATTGATAATGATAAATTCAACTTCCTTTGGGTTGTTGACTGGCCAATGTTTGAATGGTCTGAAGAAGAAGGTCGTTACATGAGCGCCCACCATCCATTTACTCTACCACAGGAAGAGACTGCTCACGAATTAGAAGGTGATTTGGCGAAGGTTCGTGCCATTGCTTACGATATTGTCTTGAACGGTTATGAACTTGGTGGTGGTAGTCTTCGTATCAACCAAAAAGACCTTCAAGAACGTATGTTCAAGGCTCTTGGTTTCTCAGCCGAAGAAGCAAATGACCAGTTTGGTTTCCTTCTTGAAGCCATGGACTATGGTTTCCCACCACACGGTGGCTTGGCTATCGGGCTTGACCGATTTGTCATGCTCTTAGCAGGAGAAGAAAATATTCGTGAAGTTATTGCCTTCCCTAAGAACAATAAGGCAAGTGACCCAATGACACAAGCTCCTTCAACAGTAGCTCTCAAACAACTAGAGGAACTCAGCTTACAAGTAGAAGAAGATGAAACAAGCAAAACGAATTA
Organism: Streptococcus mitis; assembly: GCF_002096735.1. Lineage (GTDB taxonomy): Bacteria > Bacillota > Bacilli > Lactobacillales > Streptococcaceae > Streptococcus > Streptococcus mitis_CZ. The sequence goes on from NZ_NCVC01000013.1 coordinate 108,443, forward strand.
AGCGGTGGCGCTATTATCTGCGCCGCTTTGCTCATCAGATAAAAATTTTACGTGTCTTACAAAGCATCTCTCGCGAAAAATATGATGAGAAGATTTCGGCCTCTCTGGTCTATGGATTTTTATCAGCAGTAGCGGTCAATTTCTTTTTCCAACCAGGTCATGTGTATTCGAGTGGTGCGACAGGTCTGGCACAGATTATCTCTGCCTTGAGTAATCACTGGTTTGGTTTTCATATCCCGATTTCGCTAACCTTTTACGCCATTAATTTTCCTTTGATGGTCTTGGCTTGGTATCAGATTGGGCATAAGTTCACCGTCTTTACCTTCATCACGGTATCCATGAGTTCCTTCTTTATCCAGTTTGTGCCTGTGGCGACCTTGACGGAGGATCCCATTATCAATGCCCTTTTTGGGGGTGTTGTCATGGGCTTGGGGATTGGTTTTGCTCTTCGCAATAATATCTCCAGTGGTGGGACGGATATTGTCAGTCTGACCATTCGCAAGAAAACGGGGAGGAATGTCGGTAGTATTTCTTTCTTGGTAAATGGGACTATCATGCTGATAGCGGGTTTGACCTTTGGTTGGAAATACGCTCTTTACTCTATGATTACCATCTTTGTCTCTAGCCGGGTGACAGACGCGGTCTTTACCAAGCAAAAACGCATGCAGGCTATGATTGTGACCAATCATCCAGTGAAGGTTATTGAAAAAATCCATAAAAAATTGCACCGCGGAGCAACCATGATCCACGATGCAGAAGGAACCTATAATCACGAAAGAAAGGCAGTTTTAATCACTGTCATTACACGTGCAGAGTTTAATGAATTTAAACAGATTATGAAACAGGTGGACCCAGGTGCCTTTGTCTCTGTATCTGAGAATGTTCATATTTTGGGACGATTCGTTGAAACAGAAAATTAGTAACTAAAAAACCAGCGCGAGCTGGTTTTTATTTTTCGATAATTTTGTGGGCAATCAACTGACGGTAACAAATTTGTTTATTGCTTTTAGCATCGTTGATAATCTGGAGGATGGTTTCAAGGGAAACACGACCAAGTTCTAGGCTATTGATATCAACATAGGCTGCCAAGTTGAGCTTGGGATTGACCGAGTCAAAGCTGAGAACAGGGACATCCAGTTGGTGCTTAGCGATATAATCACAGACCCCTTCAGCTAGGAGGCTATCGATTGTGATGATAGCATCGATTTGTGGGTCATGCTGAAAGAGAAGTTGACTAAATTGATATCCTTTTTCTTCTAGAAATTCATTTGCAAAGTAGGTCAGATTGTCATCAAGAGGCAGTTTGTATTGCTTGAGCGCGGATTCGTAACCAGTTAGACGGTCTTGTGTAACGAAGAGTTTCTTAGAACCTCCGATAAAGGCAATTCGTTTGCAGCCTTTTTTGATAAAATATTCGGTTGCATCAAAACCAGCTTGGACATTGTCATTATCTACAAGAGGGATAAAGGGTGAAATGGATTTGCCTAGGATGAGGAAGGGGAACTGCTCATCAGCGACCAGCTTGACCAAGGGATCCTCCTCTTCGGCATAAAGGAAGATCAAACCATCTACACGTTTGCCGTAAACCATCTGTGAGATCGCTTTAAGGCGCTCTTTTTCATCTTTACCTGTTGCAATCTGAATGGCATAGTGGTTTTCAGATGCGACTTGGGCGATACCACGGAGGACAGATGGGAAGAAAGGATTTTGATAGAAGGCGTCTGAGTCGTCAGGAAGGACCAAGCCGATCACTTGGGTATAACTGCTTACCAAGCTACGAGCGTTGAGGTTGGGGTGGTAATTGAGCTCCTTCATAGCCTTACGAACACGTTTTTTTGTTTCGTCGCTAATGGTTGATTTGTTTTGAATAACACGGGTTACGGTTGAAGGCGAAACACCAGCAGCCTTGGCCACGTCTTTAATCGTAACGGGCATAAAAATCTCCTATTTATGGTAATCTAGATCACGGAAATGCGTTTTATAAAAGATAGTGACCAGATACAGAACAAAAAGAATATTTTGTACAGTAATGAGAGTTGTCATATTTTGGCCAAATAAGCCCAAAATAAGCGTAATCAGAGTAGGTAATCCTAAACAGTTCAAGATAAAATGGTAGCACTCTTTAAAGGTCCTAAATGAAAAGAGGCGTGATTTCTTAGTGATATAAAGGAGAAGACTCGCTCCTAGAGAGACAATAAAGAAATTCAAACCAAAGAGGAAGCTCGCACCGAGAACTAGGAAGAGACTGATATAGACACGATTTTGCTGATACCAGTCTTTAGAAATGGCTTGGGTCAAGCTGTCTTTACTTTTGAAACTCTCAGTCTCAATCGCTCGGTAAGAGATACGGGTCAGCTCTTTACTTTCCTTGCTGATGACGAGCTCATTCGTATCGAAATGCAGTTGCAAGTCTTTAGGTAATTCCTTGCTTTGACTTGGACCGATCACAATAGAAGGCGCTTGACTAGCTGTTCCAGTATAAGTTAATTTGCCATCAACAATTGTAGCGTGTTCAGAGAGATCCTGTACAACCTTATCTGTCAATGGTTCATAGACATTATCGATAAAGGTTTCTAGCGGATAAGTCTCCTGCGAGCTGTTTTGGATGGCAATGGGTACCATAGATAAGCTGATAAGGAAGATACTGGTAAAGAGAAGCTGAAACCAGTTGAGTCCGAAACGTTTGGACAGGGGCTTACGAAATCCCCAAATACTTGAAAAATAGGAAAATGGATATGGAGTCATTTGTATCTTTCTAAAAGGTGTTTTCTATATGAGTATTATTATATAGAGAAATGTGCTTTATTTCAAGTCTAGGAGATAAATTGCTTGCTACAAGGATAGCTTTATAGTCACAAGCTCCAAAATGAAAAAGGGTGGCGGGGATATATTATCCCTTGTCGCCACCACTTGTAAGTCCTGAAACAAAGTTCTTTTGTAGGAAGAAGAAGAGAATACAGATTGGAAGGGCAATGAGGATAGCACCTGCTGAGAAGTAGGCAATCTTCAAGTTTTTCACATTGCTAACGAAGGTTTGGAGACCTACGGCAACAGTAAAGTATTCTTTCTCACGAAGCAAGAAACTAGAAAGGATATAGTCTCCAAAAGGTCCCATGAAGGCCCAGAGAGCTTGTACGGCAACCATTGGGCGAACAAGTGGAAGAACAATTTGCCAGAAGCGGCGGAAGTGTCCTGCACCGTCTAGTTTTGCAGATTCGTCTAGAGACATTGGCACTGTATCGAAGTAGCCTTTCATGAGCCAAGCATTCATCGGGATACCACCACCAACGTAGAGGAAGATGAGGAACCAGCTGTGGTTAAGGGCGTTCAACATAAGTGCCATAACGAAGAAGGCTGTCAAAGCGGCCATGGTTGGCACCATTTGGATAATCAAGAAGAAGACCAAACTTTGTTTACGAGCCAAGAAGTTGTAACGGCTGTAGGCATAACCAGCAAGTACGATGATGCTTGTTTGAACCGCCATGGTAATCAAGGCGATGATCAAGGTATTGAGATACCAAGTACCATATAGAGTTTCAGTAAAGAGTCCTTTAAAGTTATCAAAATTGAAGTCGATGTTAGTATCTAGTTTAAAGGCTGCGACGTTACCTGCTTTAAAGGCTGACATGATAGTAATCAACAGTGGATAGATAATCACGATCGATAGGCCAATTAAGTAGAGGTAAGTAAGGGTTTGAGTCAGTCTACGTTTGAGTTTAATTGAGTTATTCATCTTAGACGTCCTCCATATCAAATGCGTGTAGTTTCTTGAATGCGATCATAGAGATTGAGATGACAATGATAGAGATAATCAAGGTAACAGCTGCCGCCATTGAGTATTGAGGAGATGTACCTGTTGTCAAACGGTAGATCCATGAGATCAAGATATCGGTTGAACCAGCTCCACCTCCGACACTACCAGGTCCTCCACCATTGAAGAGGTACATGATAGAGAAGTTGTTAAAGTTGAAGGTGTATTGACTAATCAAAGTAGGTGCCGCAACAGCCAAGATCATTGGGAAAGTGATGTTGCGGAATTTTTGCCAAGCATTGGCACCGTCAATATAAGCTGCTTCGTAAAGGTCGTTAGGAATAGATTGTAAGATACCCAAGGTCAAAACGTAGATGTATGGGAATCCAAGCCAACCCTGCATCATAATCAAGGCAATCTTAGTCCAAGTTGGGTCTGTTTTCCAAGGAATAAGAGCACCATCAAGGAAAGGAAGGAATTTAGCTAAGATTGGCAATACTTGAGTGTTGATGGCTCCGACACTATCGTTAAACATATTTGAGAATGTCAAGATAGTGATGAAGGCTGGAACAGCCCAAGGAAGAAGGAAAATAACACCAAAGATACGTTTTCCTTTGATAAATGGTTGGTTAGCAATGATAGCTGTGAAGATACCGATGACGATCTGTAAAGTTGAGGCAGCCAAAGCCCAGATGATAGTCCAAGAAAGAACGGCACCAAAGGCAGAACGGAAGGTACTCAAACTCCAGATGTTCGTAAAGTTGGTCAAACCAACCCAGTCCAACAATTTGTTTGGTGGCAAGTGTTGGAAGTCGTAGTTGGTAAAGGCGATCATCAAGGTTACGATAACTGGGAAGATGATCGCAAAAGTCATGGCAACATAAGATGGAATGATCAAGAGGTAAGGGAAGCCATTTTCATAGATTCCTTTGACCATTTCTTTAAAGGTAAGTGCTACTGGTATGCCATTGTTAATGTGTTTGGCAGTTGTATGTGCATCTTTGATATTTGCGAAATAAAAGAGTACATAAACAACTACAAAGATTAAATGGAAGGCACCACGAATCAGCATAAAGAGGGAATTGTCACGACCTGGTTTGTCACCAAGAGTGATGAGATTACTCAATTCAGGGGCTGCAAGTGCTAGGAAGTAGAGGAGAAATACAAGGGTTACACCAAGGAAGATAAAACCTTTTGCTTTTTGTTTATTGTAAATCTGTCCTAACCCAGGAATGATAGACAGCAGGGCTGCTTTACTAGGTTGTTGCTTTTCCATAATAACTCCTTTCATAGGATACTAGTTTCTAGTTAAAACCTAAACTATATATGTTTTTGATTGATAAATTCAAAGGGGGATTTGAATTCCACCCCCCTTGAACAAATTTTTTATTCACCAAATTTTTGTTTGATTGTTTCTTTGATCAATGTTACAGCGTCGTTAGCAGCTGTTTTCGCATCTTTCTTACCACTTACAGCATCAAAGAGCATATTTTTCGCTGGATCCCAAACTGCAGACATTTGAGAGATGTTTGGCATTGGTTGAGCGTTCTTGAACTGTTTGATAACAGCTGTTGTCAACTCATCGTTTTTACCTTCAGCGTATGAACGAGCCTCAGTGTTAGCTGGGATTTCGTTAGTCTTATCGTATAATACTTTTTGTTGTTCAGTTGAAACAAGGAAGTCTACAAATTTTTGAGAAGCTTCAAGGTTCTTAGTGGCTTGAGGGATGACCCAAGCTTTACCACCACCAAATGCAGCATATTCTTTTCCGTTTGGAAGAGTTGGGATAGTCGCAACACCGTAGTTTACTTTAGCATCTTTGAAGGCTTGGGCTTTCCAAGGTCCGTCGATGATAGCAGCTGTTTTACCTTCTTGGAAATGAGTTTGGATTAAGTTGCCAGCACCTTCCGTATCTTGCATACCTTTAGGCCATTTTTCATACCAAGATTTAGCGTATTCTATACCTTTGATAGCGCCGTCGTTGGCAAGACCGATATCTTTAGCGTCCTTACCGTTTTGACCGAATACGTAAGCGCCGTTACCAGCAAGAAGTCCGTATGCATAGTAGAAGTTTGTCCAGTCAGCTAGGAAAGCAGAAGTTTTTCCATCTTCACCAGCGAAGGCATATTTGCTATCTTTAGCAAGGTTTTCTAAGTCAGCAAAAGTTTTTGGAGCTTCTTTTATCAAGTCTTTATTGTAGTACATAACAAGTGACTCGATAACGGCAGGAGCACCGTAAACTTTACCATTAGCAGCTGTTACAAGAGATTTAGTTGTGTCGTCTGTTTTAGCACCATCGCTCAATTTCACTTCTGAAAGTTGTCCGTCAGAACCAAGGCTACCTACACGGTCGTATGGAGCCATCATAACATCAGGGACATTACCAGATTGGTTGTCAAGAGAAAGTTTATCAAGACCTCCTAGAGCATCACCAGTTTTAAGAGTGACTTTTACTCCAGTTTCTTTTTCATAAGCTTTAGCAACCTCTTCAATATAGCTCTTATATCCCTCGTCTACATATACAGTGAGTTCTTTCGCTTCAGATGAACCAGAATCAGCAGGCTTATCAGCAGTTTTGCTTCCGCAAGCTACCAAAAGCAAGCTAGCAAGTGTAACAGTTCCAAGCACAGCAGCGCTCTTCATGAATTTAGATGACATAATGTATTCCTCCTAAAGAATAACAAATTTTATAATGAGGAAACGCAAACGTTTTCCTTTATGGGACTAGTATAGCACAATCGGAAAGCGGTTGCAAGTGTTTTTTGTAAAAATTTTTTAAAAAATTGTGAAAAAAAGTAAACGCTTCATCGTCATATAATAGTAGAAAATCCCAAAAATCCGTTTTGTTTTAAATTTAAAAAAAGTTGAGAAAACGATTGCCTAATTTACAAATGGAAAGCAGGGAGGATTCTCGCTTTATTTTTTCTTAATGAGATAAGTGAAACCCTTATTCCTATTTTGTTTGCTTTCTGAAAGTATATATATACGGGTAAGAAGAAAAACTTTTTAAAAAATAATCAAAAAAGTTTTTTAAAACCGCTTGCATTTATCAAAAAAATGCGATATACTGATAGTAACGCAAACGTTTGCGTTCGTAAAAATGTAATATCTAACTATAAACACATGAGGTGCTTATTATGAAAAAACGTCAAAGTGGTGTGTTGATGCACATTTCTTCTCTTCCAGGGGCATACGGAATCGGATCATTTGGTAAAAGTGCTTACGACTTCGTTGATTTTTTGGTTCGCACAAAACAACGTTACTGGCAAATCCTTCCATTAGGAACAACTAGTTACGGAGACTCTCCTTACCAATCTTTCTCAGCCTTCGCGGGGAACACTCATTTTATCGATTTAGATATCTTGATAGAACAAGGCTTGTTGCAAGCAAGTGACCTTGAAGAGGTTGACTTTGGTAGCGATGCGTCTGAAGTTGATTATGCGAAAATCTACTATGCACGTCGTCCTCTTTTAGAAAAAGCGGTAAAACGTTTCTTGGAAGTAGGAGATGTTAAAGATTTTGAGAAATTTGCTCAAGACAACCAATCATGGCTTGAACTCTTTGCAGAGTATATGGCTATTAAAGAGAATTTTGACAATCTTGCTTGGACTGAATGGCCAGATGCAGATGTTCGTGCTCGTAAAGCTTCAGCACTTGAAAGCTACCGTGAGCAATTGGCAGACAAGTTGGTTTACCACCGTGTGACTCAATACTTCTTCTTCCAACAATGGTTGAAATTGAAAGCCTACGCTAACGACAACCACATCGAAATCGTTGGGGACATGCCAATCTACGTAGCGGAAGATTCAAGCGATATGTGGGCAAATCCACATCTCTTCAAGACAGATGTCAACGGTAAGGCAACTTGCATCGCAGGATGCCCACCAGATGAGTTTTCTGCAACTGGTCAGCTTTGGGGTAACCCAATCTATGACTGGGAAGCAATGGACAAAGATGGCTACAAATGGTGGATTGAACGCTTGCGTGAAAGCTTCAAAATCTACGATATCGTTCGTATCGACCACTTCCGTGGTTTCGAATCTTACTGGGAAATCCCTGCTGGTTCCGATACAGCAGCACCTGGTGAGTGGGTCAAAGGTCCTGGCTACAAGCTCTTTGCAGCCGTTAAGGAAGAACTTGGTGAGTTAAATATCATCGCTGAAGATCTTGGATTCATGACTGATGAAGTTATCGAGTTGCGTGAACGTACTGGCTTCCCAGGAATGAAGATTCTTCAATTTGCCTTCAACCCAGAAGACGAAAGCATCGATAGCCCACACTTGGCACCTGCTAACTCAGTTATGTACACAGGAACACACGATAACAATACGGTCCTTGGTTGGTACCGTAACGAGATCGATGATGCGACTCGTGAGTACATGGCTCGCTATACTAACCGTAAAGAATACGAAACAGTGCCACACGCTATGCTTCGTACAGTCTTTTCATCAGTTAGCTTCATGGCAATTGCAACTATGCAAGATTTGTTAGAATTGGATGAGACAGCTCGTATGAACTTCCCATCTACCCTTGGTGGAAACTGGTCTTGGCGTATGACTGAAGATCAATTGACACCAGCTGTCGAGGAAGGCTTGCTTGACTTGACAACAATCTATCGCCGAATCAATGAAAATTTGGTAGAGTTAAAGAAATAATACAATATCAGGAGACACCTTAAACATGTTATCACTACAAGAATTTGTACAAAATCGTTACAATAAAACCATTGCAGAATGTAGCAATGAAGAGCTTTACCTTGCTCTTCTTAACTACAGCAAGCTTGCAAGTAGCAAAAAACCAGTTAACACTGGTAAGAAAAAAGTTTACTACATCTCAGCTGAGTTCTTGATTGGTAAACTTTTGTCAAACAACTTGATTAACCTTGGTCTTTACGACGATGTTAAAAAAGAACTTGCAGCTGCAGGTAAAGACTTGATCGAAGTTGAAGAAGTTGAATTGGAACCATCTCTTGGTAATGGTGGTTTGGGACGTTTGGCTGCCTGCTTTATCGACTCAATTGCTACTCTTGGTTTGAACGGTGACGGTGTTGGTCTTAACTACCACTACGGTCTTTTCCAACAAGTTCTTAAAAACAACCAACAAGAAACAATTCCAAATGCATGGTTGACAGAGCAAAACTGGTTGGTTCGCTCAAGCCGTAGCTACCAAGTGCCATTCGCTCACTTCACATTGACATCAACTCTTTACGATATCGATGTACCTGGTTACAAGACAGAAACTAAGAACCGCTTGCGTTTGTTTGACTTGGATTCAGTTGATTCTTCTATTATTAAAGATGGTATCAACTTTGACAAGACAGATATCGCTCGCAACTTGACTCTCTTCCTTTACCCAGATGATAGTGACCGTCAAGGTGAATTGCTACGTATCTTCCAACAATATTTCATGGTTTCAAACGGTGCGCAATTGATTATCGACGAAGCAATCGAAAAAGGAAGCAACTTGCATGACCTTGCTGACTACGCAGTTGTACAAATCAATGATACTCACCCATCAATGGTTATCCCTGAATTGATCCGTCTTTTGACTGCTCGTGGTATCGAGCTTGATGAAGCAATCTCAATCGTTCGTAGCATGACTGCCTACACTAACCACACAATCCTTGCTGAAGCTCTTGAAAAATGGCCTCTTGAATTTTTGCAAGAAGTGGTTCCTCACTTGGTACCAATCATCGAAGAATTGGACCGTCGTGTGAAAGCAGAAGTGAAAGATCCAGCTGTTCAAATTATTGACGAGAGCGGACGTGTTCACATGGCTCACATGGATATCCACTACGGATACAGTGTTAACGGGGTAGCAGCACTCCACACTGAAATCTTGAAAAATTCTGAGTTGAAAGCCTTCTACGACCTTTACCCAGAAAAATTCAACAACAAAACAAACGGTATCACTTTCCGTCGTTGGCTCATGCATGCTAACCCAAGCTTGTCTCACTACTTGGATGAGATTCTTGGAGAAGGTTGGCACCATGAAGCTGATGAGCTTGAAAAACTTTTGTCTTATGAAGACAAAGCAGCTGTCAAAGAAAAATTGGAAAGCATCAAGGCTCATAACAAACGTAAATTGGCTCGTCACTTGAAAGAACACCAAGGTGTGGAAATCAATCCAAACTCTATCTTTGACATCCAAATCAAACGTCTTCACGAGTACAAACGCCAACAAATGAACGCCTTGTACGTAATCCACAAATACCTTGACATCAAAGCTGGTAACATCCCTGCTCGTCCAATCACAATCTTCTTTGGTGGTAAAGCAGCTCCAGCCTACACAATCGCTCAAGACATCATCCACTTGATCCTTTGCATGTCAGAAGTGATTGCTAACGATCCAGCAGTAGCTCCACACTTGCAAGTAGTTATGGTTGAAAACTACAACGTTACTGCAGCAAGCTTCCTTATCCCAGCATGTGATATCTCAGAACAAATCTCACTTGCTTCTAAAGAAGCTTCAGGTACTGGTAACATGAAATTCATGTTGAACGGAGCTTTGACTCTTGGTACTATGGACGGTGCTAACGTGGAAATCGCTGAGTTGGTTGGAGACGAAAACATCTACATCTTTGGTGAAGATTCAGAAACTGTTATCGATCTTTACGCAAAAGCAGCTTACAAATCAAGCGAATTCTACGCTCGTGAAGCTATCAAACCATTGGTTGACTTCATCGTTAGCGATGCAGTTCTTGCAGCTGGAAACAAAGAGCGCTTGGAACGTCTTTACAATGAATTAATCAACAAAGACTGGTTCATGACTCTTCTTGACTTGGAAGACTACATCAAAGTCAAAGAGCAAATGTTGGCTGACTACGAAGATCGTGACGTATGGTTGGATAAAGTTATCGTTAACATTTCTAAAGCAGGATTCTTCTCATCTGACCGTACAATCGCTCAGTACAACGAAGATATCTGGCACTTGAACTAATACTCTTCGAAAATCAAATTCAAACCACGTCAGCGTTGCCTTGCCGTACTCAAGTACAGCCTGCGGCTAGCTTCCTAGTTTGCTCTTTGATTTTCATTGAGTATAAGATACAAGATTTATACTAATACACTTTCCTATGAAGCGAATTTCGATTGAAATTCGCTTTTTTGAATGCTGTGGGTTTGGGTCAATCTTGTTTTAAAAAGATAGAAATCATAGATACAGTGAACGCATAACACTTTATTTCAGCCTTATGTTTCTTCGTAGTTGCTTACCTCATATTTTTTGTATTCGCTTACATAAAGTGTTATAATATAATTATAGGAAAGAAGGTGTTTTTATGTGGAAAAAATATTTTTCAAAATATAGATGGACTGATTTATTTTGGATTTTATTTATCATTTTGACCTGCCTCTATATTGGTAACCATGATTTGTTTCCTCTCAATCATCAAGAAATCTCTCTTCGAGGTAGTTTCTGGGGATCTGTACTCGCCTTATATCAATTGCTATTTATTGATAAATTTATTATTTCGAATCGAAAATAAAGTTTAGGGCTATGCTTAGCTGTGTACCTTTAGGATTAATTTTGGAGGGAAGATTTTGTCTCTGTTATTTATTATTTTAAATTTATCTATTTTGTACAAGATCTATTCTTTGAGGCGGGAGAAATCGAAATACTTGATTTATATGGCCTATATCATATTTGGGGTAAATGTAATATATGGTATTCAATGGTTATTAAAAGAACTGATTTCAAAGATTTCCACTTAATGTGTATAGAAACTCCAGCGATTTTTGCATAACAAAACGCATAAGATTAAGGTTTTTGAGCACCTGTTCTTATGCATTTTTGTAATATTAAAGATTTTTTATAAGTTGTCTGCTTTTGGGAAGTCTAGTTTAGAATGTTTTCCCAACAAGTATCTCTGCTTCGATGGTAATCTCTGTCAGTTGGCTCCAGTCAATCTTAGTCTGGTCGATGTGAAAGAGTAGGGGCGTCATGCTGAGTAGGGCTTGGAGTTGCTCTGCTGTGATAGGCTTGGTTAGTGAGGCAGTTTTACTGGATAAGATAGTGAAGTTGTTTTGGAAATGATTTTTGATATCTTGGTTGGAATAGTCCTTGTTTGTCAGCTGGTCTTGTACCTTCTGACGGATTTCCTTGAGGTGATTTTTAGTTGGAATAACCTTTATCAAGATACCGTCTTTGGATAAAACGCGACGAAATTCTCCGTAATTGGCAGGGGAAAAGAGATCAAGTAAGATATCCATACTGGCATCTTGCAGAGGAAGGCGAGAAAGGTCCCCAACGAACCAATTGACTGCCCAGTTGGGTTCACTCTTGGCAGCGATTTGGACGGAATCTTTGGAAATATCAAAGGCATAGAAGGTTTTGTCAGGATGCCTTTCTTGAAGCTTGCGAGAATAGAATCCTTCACCACAACCGATATCTAAAATTGTTTTGGCATTTTTTGAGTTTGAAAGTAAATCAGAGACGGCCTCTAGAATAGCCTGGTAAAAACCAGCTTCTAGGATTTGTTGACGGTTTTGAAAATTTTCCTTGTCGTAGTTGGTAGATTGCTTGATTTGAGGTGCCAGATTGACATAGCCAAATTTAGCCAAGTCAAAAGAATGGCGATTGTTGCATTTGAGACTGCTCTCTACCAGAGTCAGATTTTCTTGACAGATAGGACAGGCAAAGGCAGTAGCAGAAGCAAAACGCTGAAGTTTGGGTTTGAGATTTGTATTCATAGTTTAAGTGTATCAAAAGAGGCAAATGAAAGCAACTTTAGGAATAAGTAGATGGGAGATTCAGTAGAAATAAAACTAATTCTCCAATTTATGAAATGACATTGCTTTTATATCTAAATTGCTATATAATAATGATAAGGAGGAAATAAGTATGTTAAAAGAAGTACTAACCGTCGCAAAAGTTGCGAAAAAATCATCACTCTTTTTGGGTGGTGTCGCATTTGGTACCCTTGGTTTGAAAATCTTGGCAAGTAAGGAAGCTAAAAAAGGTTATTCTAAAGCTTTGGCTAAGGCTTACAAGTTGAAAGACGGGCTAGATGCATCTGTTTCTGTTGTGAAACAACATGGAGACGATGTCTTGCAAGATGCCAAATATTTGTACGAGCAAGAGAAAAAAGAAGAGCAATTAGATAGCCTTATAGGGGAATAATATGTCTTTTAAAGTGCTACATAGAGGATACCAACATATCCGACTATCATCTTCTTTTTCACTCACCTTGGATATTCAAGACTATCTTCGTTCCTTGGCGAGAGATGAAAAGGGGATTGAGTCTATCCAGTTTTACATGGATCAACAGCACTTTACTCTACGTATAAAAGAAGGCTTTTCTGTATTAGATAATGCAGAAGCCTTTTTAAAAAGAATTGATAAAGGGAAAGTTTCTGAGTTGATGACTCTTCCCATTCGTAGAGAAGAGAGTGCTTATTCTATTGTTTCAGGTGCAGCGATTAAGCGTATACTTTTTCGTAGTTTTGTGCCGTACCCTATTCGCTATATATGGACTTGTTATCAGGCTTTTGGCTATATTAGAGAAGCCTATCAAACACTAGCGCGTAAGGAACTAACGATGGAGGTCTTGGACTGTTCGGCGATTTTATTGTCCTTGTTTATGAACCAATCCAAGACAGCTAGCAATATCATGTTTATGCTTGATTTGGGGAATCATTTAGATCAGTGGTCCTTGAAAAAAACTGCAACGGATTTAGAACAGAGTCTTCTTGCAAAAGAGAGCGATGTATTCCTAGTACAGGGCGATACGGTTGTTAGTATCAAGAGTTCCGATGTTCAAATAGGAGATGTCTTGGTCTTATCTCAAGGGAATGAAATTCTGTTTGATGGACAAGTAGTTTCAGGTTTAGGTATGGTCAACGAAAGTTCTTTGACAGGAGAGAGTTTTCCAGTTGAAAAAAGAGAGTCTGATTTGGTTTGTGCAAATACAGTATTAGAAACTGGAGAGTTGCGCATTCGTGTAACCGATAATCAGATGAACAGCCGGATTTTACAGCTGATTGAGTTGATGAAGAAATCTGAAGAAAACAAGAAAACGAAACAACGCTATTTCATCAAAATGGCGGACAAGGTCGTCAAATATAATTTCTTGGGGGCTGGTCTGACTTACCTATTAACAGGTTCTTTTTCTAAGGCTATTTCTTTCCTATTGGTCGATTTCTCCTGCGCTTTGAAAATCTCTACTCCTGTAGCTTATTTAACAGCTATCAAGGAGGGGTTGAATCGTGAAATGGTGATTAAGGATGGGGATGTTCTGGAGAAATATCTGGAAGTTGATACTTTCTTGTTTGATAAGACGGGAACAATCACAACTAGTTATCCTATAGTTGAAAAGGTGTTACCTTTTGGGGACTATAGTGAGGAAGATATTCTCAGAATCAGTGCCTGTCTTGAGGAACACATTTATCATCCTATTGCTAATGCCATCGTCAAGCAAGCTGAGATAGAGGGGATTGAACATGAGGAAATGCATGGGAAACTCCAATATATCGCAAGCAAGGGGATCAAATCTCATATAGATGGGCAACCAGTTCTTATTGGGAATTATGTTTTGATGCAGGATGAGCAAATTCATATCAGTTCAGAACAAAATGCTTTAATTGAAGAGTACAAGAGTCACTATAATCTCTTATTCTTGGCTTATCAGAATGAATTGATTGGAATGTTCTGCATTCATACTCCTTTGAGAAAAGAAGCAAAAGCAGCCTTGGAGAAACTTAAGGCACAAGGGAAAAAATTGATTCTGGCAACAGGGGACACCTTGGTTAGGACAGAGGAATTAGTCAAAGATTTACCCTTTGATCAGGTCTATACAGACTTGAAACCTGATGGGAAATTTGAGTTAGTAGAGGAACTGCAGAAAGCAGGTCACACTATTTTGATGGTTGGAGATGGATTGAATGACTCAGCGGCTCTAACCCTATCAGATATCGGTGTGGTGATGAATGAGAGTGCAGACATTTCTAAGCAGATGAGCGATATCTTATTGTTAGATAATCGCTTGGATTTCTTCCAAGAGTTGGATTGGCTATCATCATCTTTGCAAACACTCATCAAGAAGAATATTCAAGATACCGTTGTCGTAAATAGTAGTTTGATTGGCTTTGGCTTATTTAATTGGCTCAGTCCTTCAAATCTCTCTATCTTACATAATCTAACAACCTTGCGCATTGTACTGCGTAGTCTGTCTATTAAAAATAGATAGATGAGATTTATTAACAGCAAAAAGGAGTTACCTTTCTCGAGGATAACTCCTTTGTTTATAGATAAATGTTGAATAGTTTAGTAAGTCAAAACAAAGTATTTTTTCTTCCCACGACGGATAACAGTCAGTTCGTTCTCTAACTTATCTGCGTCACTCAAGACATAGTCAAGGTCTTGGATGCGGTCGCCGTTGACGTAGATAGCTCCGTTTTGGACGTCTTCACGGGCTTGGCGTTTTGAGTTAACCACACCAGATGAGACGAGCAGTTCCACAATATTGTGATTTTCATCTGCTTGAACTTGGTAGTTTGGCACTCCACGAAGTCCTTGTTTGAGCTCTTTAACAGAAAGATTTTTGATGTTTCCTGCAAAGAGTTGCTCAGTGATGTTAAGAGCTTCTTTGTAAGCTTCTTCTCCGTGAACAAGAGTAACGACTTCACGAGCCAAGACTTTTTGTGCCAAACGTTCGTGTGGAGCTGCTTCAAATTGTTTACGGATGTCTTCAATCTCATCGAGTGACAAGAAAGTAAAGATCTTCAAGAAGCGAACAGCGTCAGCGTCCATAACGTTCATCCAGAATTGGTACATTTCGTATGGAGAAGTCTTTTCAGGATTGAGCCAGACTGCGTTTCCTTCTGATTTACCAAATTTCTTACCAGTTGCATCGGTAATCAGTGGTACAGTGATAACGTGACCAGTCTTATCAGCTTTACGACGAAGCAATTCAGTACCAGCTGTCATATTTCCCCACTGGTCAGAACCACCGATTTGAAGCGTTACGTTGTGGTCTTGGTTAAGGACGAAGAAGTCGTAACCTTGCATGATTTGGTAAGCGAACTCAGTGTAAGAAATTCCTGTTTCAATCCGTTTTTTCACAGACTCCTTGCTCATCATGTAGTTGACAGTAAAGTATTTTCCGATATCACGGAGGAAATCAATGAAGCTGATGCTGCCAAACCAGTCGTAGTTGTTGACCATGACAGCCTTGTTTTCCCCATTTTCAAAGTCAAGAAAACGAGAAAGTTGTCCTTGGATAGACTTGACCCAGCCATCTACTGTGTCTTTTGTTTGGAGACTACGTTCAGCATCTTTGAAGGACGGATCTCCGATGAGACCTGTAGCACCGCCAACGAGCGCATAGGGTTTGTGACCTGCTAGCTGCAAGCGACGACTTGTCAAGATTGCGACAAGGTGGCCTAGGTGAAGGCTGTCAGCAGTTGGATCGTAGCCAGTATAATAAGAAACTTGACCTTCTTCTAGGGCTTTACGCAAAGCTTCTTCATCAGTCGTTTGAAAAATCAAACCACGCTCTTTTAGCTCATCAAAAATGTGCATGTGTCTTTTCTCCTTTTTAAAAATATTGTTTCTAACTATTGTATCACAAACTTGGGCAATAGCCTAGTAGAATAAGGAAGAAAGTGGCTATTTTATTGAAAGTTTACCTTTTATGGTATAATAGATAGAGTGAGGAAATCCATGCAAAATCAATTAAATGAATTAAAACGAAAAATGCTGGAATTTTTCCAGCTAGTAAAATCAAACATAAATCATAAAAAATCAGAGAAAGTCTCAGAAGAGAAGCAGTCGGATGGGACAGGTGGGAAAGTTCTGGCTATCCTAGGTAGCATTTTAGTTGCTATTAAGGGAATTTTGAATACTCTCTTTATTCTAGGCTTTATCGGTGGACTTTTTGGTGCTGGTGTAGCTCTTGGTTATGGAGTTGCTTTGTTTGACAAGGCTAAGGTTCCCCAATCGGAGGACTTGGTCAAGCAGGTTAAAAATATTTCTTCTATCTCAGAAATTGTTTATGCAGATGGGAGTGTCATTGCTTCTATCGAGAGTGATTTACTGAGAACTTCTGTCTCATCTGAGGAAATATCGGACAATCTCAAAAAGGCTATCGTTGCAACTGAGGACGAACATTTTCTTGAACATAATGGGGTTGTGCCAAAAGCTGTGATTCGGGCGACTTTGGGAACCTTTGCAGGTTTGGGCTCATCTAGCGGGGGCTCGACCTTGACCCAACAGTTAATCAAACAACAAGTGGTTGGAGATGCTCCGACTTTGGCTCGTAAGGCTACAGAAATTGTTGATGCCCTTGCCTTGGAACGCAGCATGAGTAAGGATGAAATCTTGACTACTTATCTCAATGTTGCTCCCTTTGGTCGAAATCATAAAGGGCAGAATATTGCAGGTGCCCAGCAAGCTGCTGAAGGGATTTTCGGTATCGATGCCAACAAGCTGAGTATTCCCCAAGCTGCCTTCCTAGCAGGTTTGCCACAGAGTCCGATTACTTATTCCCCTTATGAAAATACTGGAGAGTTAAAGAGTGATGAAGACTTAGAACTTGGTTTGAAGCGGGCCAAGGATGTTCTCTACAACATGTACCGTACGGGTGCTCTGACTCAGGAAGAATATGACCAGTACAAGGATTATAATCTCAAGCAAGATTTCTTGCCATCAGGATCTATCAATGCTGTTTCGAGGGATTACCTTTACTTTACGGCTATGGCTGAAGCGACAGACCGTATGTATGATTATTTAGTTCAACAGGACAATGTCTCTAGTCAGGAGTTGAAAAAGGAAGCGGTTCAAAAGGCCTATCATGAGCGAGCTGAGCTGGAGCTAAGTAATGGCGGTTACAAAATTACTACAACGATCAATAAAAAAATCCATAACGCCATGCAAAATGCAGTTGCTAACTACGGTCGTTTGGTAGATGATGCGACTGGGCAGCCTGAAGTAGGGAATGTTTTGATGGACAATAAAACGGGGGCTGTTCTAGGTTTTGTTGGTGGTCGTAATTACCAGACTAACCAAAACAATCACGCCTTCGACACCAAGCGTTCGCCAGCCTCTACAACCAAGCCTTTGTTGGCCTACGGGATTGCCATTGACCAAGGTTTGATGGGAAGCGCTAGTATCTTGTCCAATTATCCGACAAAATTCTCTAATGGCAATCCTATCATGTATGTAAATAGTCCAGGTACAGGCATGATGACTTTGGGTGAAGCCTTGAACTATTCGTGGAATATCCCAGCCTATTGGACCTATCGCATGCTACGTGAGAAGGGTGTGGATGTCAAGGGTTACATGGAGAAAATGGGTTACGAGATTCCGGAGTACGGTATCGAAAGTCTGCCTATGGGTGGTGGGATTGAAGTCACAGTTGCCCAGCATACCAATGGTTATCAAACAATTGCCAATAACGGTGTCTACCATCAGAAACATGTGATTTCTAAGATTGAATCATCTGATGGTAGAGTAATCTATGAATTCCAAGACAAGCCAGTTCAAGTGTACTCGAAGGCAACAGCAACAATTATGCAGAGTTTGCTTCGTGAGGTGATTTCATCTCGGATCACTTCAAGTTTCCAAACGGATTTGGCTTCCATCAATTCAAGCTTAGCTCGTGCAGACTGGATTGGTAAGACTGGTACAACTAATGAAGATGAAAATATGTGGCTCATGCTGTCAACACCAAGATTGACTCTAGGTGGTTGGCTAGGGCATGACGACAACCGCCCAATGGCTAAGGGGGCTGGGCATTATCGAAATGCCAAATATATGGCTTACTTGGTCAATGCTATCCAACAGGCTGAGCCTGGTGTTTGGGGCAATGAACGCTTTAATCTTGATTCTAGTGTGACCCAATCTCAGGTCCTCAGATCTACAGGACAGAAGCCAGGCAAAGTATCCGTTAATGGAAAAACAGTTGATCTTTCAGGTTCTACTGTAACGAGCTATTGGGCTAATAAGGCGGGAGCTCCTACAACAAGCTATCACTTTGCTATTGGAGGAAGTGAAGCAGATTATCAAAATGCTTGGTCAAGTATTATTGGTAGTTTCTCATCTACGCCAAGTTCAAGTAGTAGTTCTAGCAGTACATCAAGTTCATCATCTACACAACCAAATAGTAGAAGATAGGAAAGTGGCATTGATTGCCACTTTTTTCTTTTTTCCTTTCGTGTTACAATAAAGGTATGAATCAGTATCAGAAAAAGATTGTTAAAGGAACCATCTATTCGCTCCTATCTGGCTTAATCTGGGGAATCTGTGGAATTTTAGGAGAATATTTCTTTACTCATTATCAGGTGTCTTCGGGCTGGATTACCTCCATGCGTTTGACACTGGCAGGGAGTCTTGTGCTCATTTGGTCTGCAGTGCAATTAAAATCGCAAGTGCTAGATATTTGGCGAGATAAGAAAAATTACCTACCCTTTTTAGCCTATGCTATTTTGGGGATTTTTTCAGTTCAGTATTTTTTCTACCTCTGCGTAGAATATTCTAATGCAGCGACAGCAACTATTTTACAGTTTATTAGCCCTGTCTTTATCCTCTTTTACAATCGCTTGGTTTATCAAAAACGAGCGTCAAAAAGTGCTATTCTTTATGTTTTGGTTGCCATGTTGGGTGTTTGCCTGATGGCGACAAAGGGAGATCTCTCTCAATTATCCATGACACCACTAGCACTTGTGACGGGTTTGCTGAGTGCCATGGGGGTCATGTTTAATGTTATCTTACCTCAACCTTTTGCTAAGCGTTATGGTTTTGTACCCACGGTTGGGTGGGGGATGATTTTGGCAGGTTTATTTAGCAATGTTCTCTCACCAGTTTATCAGCTTTCCTTTACTCTGGATATTTGGAGTATCTTGATTTGTCTCATTATCGCTTTCTTTGGAACAGCTTTTGCCTTTTTTATTTCCATGAAGGCTGTTTCCTTGGTTTCTCCTTTGGTGGTTTCCGTTATCAGTGCCAGTGAACCTCTCTCTTCTGCCCTTTTGAGTGTTTTATTTTTAGGCTTGGTAGTGGATTGGTCCCTTCTCCTAGCTATGGCCTTGATTATTTTGCCCATGATTTTCCTATCGGTAGAAGAAGCGAAAGAAAGTAAATAAAAAGTCTTTTCTTAATTCTAAAAGTGTGCTATACTGGAATAGTCAATAAAACACGGGGAGATAGTTGTGAAGAGTGTTTTTAGGTTGTATCGGTAGGGGCTTGCTTTTACCGACAGCACGTTTTATCTCACATCCCTAAAAATCATACCTAAAAACAAACAAAAAGGCTTCAAATTTGAGGCCTTTTTTGGTAGAATAGGTATCATTAAAATGAACTAGGAGGTGCCTATGACTGCTACAAAAATGAACGCACAAGAAATTATTCAATTTATCGCCAATGCTGAAAAGAAAACCAGTGTGAAAGTAACCTTTGAGGGACAACTCGCAACTGCTGTACCTAGCTCTGTTGTTAAACTAGGAAATGTTCTATTCGGAGACTGGAAGGACGTGGCTCCGCTTCTCGATGGTTTGGTAGAAAATCAAGACTATGTTGTTGAGCAAGATGCTCGTAATTCTGCAGTTCCCTTGCTAGACAAACGTGCTATCAACGCTCGTATCGAGCCAGGTGCTATTATCCGTGACCAAGTTGAAATTGGAGACAATGCTGTTATCATGATGGGGGCTGTTATCAATATCGGTGCTGAAATTGGTGCAGGAACTATGATTGACATGGGTGCCATCCTTGGTGGCCGTGCTATCGTTGGGAAAAACAGTCACGTTGGTGCAGGTGCGGTTCTTGCAGGTGTGATTGAGCCAGCTAGCGCAGAACCAGTCCGTGTAGGAGACAATGTTCTCATCGGGGCCAACGCAGTGGTTATCGAAGGGGTCCAAATCGGTAGTGGTTCAGTTGTCGCAGCAGGAGCTATTGTTACCCAAGATGTCCCAGAAAACGTGGTGGTAGCAGGTGTTCCAGCTCGTATCATCAAAGAGATTGATGCCCAAACTCAACAAAAAACAGCGCTAGAGGATGCGCTTCGTACCTTATAATTGTAAAAGTAATAAAGAGGCGGAACCCTTCTTCCAGCCTCTTTCTGCTATATCGGAGGATAGATAGATGTTAGATTTGATTCAGACTAGACGAGATTTGCACCAGATTCCAGAGATTGGCTTGGAGGAGTTCAAGACTCAGGCTTATCTGCTGGATGTGATTGAGAAATTGACTGCGGGCAAGGATTTTGTCCAAGTTCGAACTTGGCGGACAGGGATTTTGGTTTATTTGCAGGGAAGTCAGCCAGAGCGTACCATTGGTTGGAGAACAGATATTGATGGCCTGCCTATCGTCGAACAAACAGGACTATCTTTTTCTTCCCAACACCAAGGTCGCATGCATGCTTGTGGACATGATTTCCACATGACTATTGCTTTAGGCTGTCTTGAGCGAGCCCTTGAGGAGCAACCCAAGAATAATCTGCTCTTTCTGTTTCAACCTGCTGAAGAAAATGAAGCAGGTGGTATGCTTATGTATGAGGACGGGGCTTTTGGAGATTGGCTACCAGATCAATTTTATGGCCTTCATGTTAGGCCAGATTTGAAGGTTGGTCAGATTGCGACCAATACTCATACACTCTTTGCAGGGACTTGTGAGGTGAAGATCCGTTTCAAAGGCAAAGGTGGCCACGCAGCCTTTCCACATGAAGCTAATGACGCCTTGGTGGCTGCTAGTTACTTTGTGACCCAAGTACAGTCAGTTGTCAGCCGCAATGTTAATCCAATCGAGGGAGCAGTGGTGACTTTTGGCGTTTTTCAGGCTGGAACAACCAACAATGTTATAACAGACACAGCCTTTTTGCATGGAACTATTCGGGCCTTGACTCAGGACATGAGTCTCTTGGTACAAAAGCGGGTCAAAACAGTTGCAGAAGGAGTTGCAGCTGCCTTTGGTATGGAAGTCGAAGTGGAACTCAAACAAGGTGGTTACCTGCCTGTTGAGAACCATCCAGCCTTGGCGCGTGAACTGATGGACTTCTTTGAAGAAAAAGAGGGAATTGAGTTGATTGATATCGAACCTGCTATGACAGGTGAAGACTTTGGTTATCTCCTTTCAAAAGTTGATGGCGTTATGTTCTGGCTAGGTATTGATAGTCCCTGTGCCCTTCATCACCCTCAGATGAATCCTAAGGAAGAAGCATTAGCTATTGGGGTGGATGCGGTCTCTAGTTTCCTGAAAAAGAAGGTAGCAGAGTAGAGGGGTTGTCTATGAAATCGGAATTACGTAAGCAAGTCTTACAAGAAATGAAGGCTTTACCTCGAGAGCAAAAACAGATTATAGACCAAGCTTTAACCGAGCGACTTTTACAACACCCCTTTTACCAAGAAGCTAAGGTCATCGCAACCTACCTCTCTTTTCCTCATGAGTTTCAAACGCAGGGACTGATTGAACAGGCACTGAAGGACGGCAAGAAGGTTTTGATACCCAAAACCTATCCCAAGGGGCGCATGGACTTTGTGGTCTATCATCCACAGCAGTTGGTAAAAACTTCCTTTGGCTTACTGGAACCACAGGGAGATTTGGAAGTGGTAGATGCCTCTCAGATTGATTTGATTCATGTTCCTGGCTTGGTTTTTACGACGAAAGGATATCGGATAGGATACGGTGGAGGCTATTATGACCGTTATCTGGAACATTTTTCTGGTCATACTTTGAGTACGGTTTATCCTTGTCAAGTTCAGCAATTCATGCCTGAAAATCATGATATTCCTGTTCAGGAGGTTTTAATTGATGAAGGAAATCTTTGATAGACGTTATCCTGTGACGAGTTTCTTCCTCTTAGTGACGGCCTTGGTGTTTCTACTAATGTTGGTGACTACAGGTGGAAACTTTGACAGGGCGGATACATTATTTCGATTTGGAGCCATGTATGGGCCGGCTATTCGCCTCTTTCCCGAGCAGATTTGGCGTCTCTTTTCTGCCATTTTTGTTCATATTGGTTGGGAGCATTTCATTGTTAATATGCTTTCGCTCTATTATCTTGGTAGGCAAGTAGAGGAAATTTTCGGATCCAAGAAGTTTTTCTTTCTCTATCTTTTATCAGGAATGATGGGTAATCTCTTTGTTTTTGTATTTAGTCCCAAATCCTTAGCAGCAGGAGCTTCTACTTCTCTCTATGGGCTATTTGCTGCAATTATTGTTCTTCGCTATGCAACGCGTAATCCTTATATCCAGCAGTTGGGGCAATCCTATCTGACACTTTTTGTGGTTAATATTATTGGAAGTGTTCTGATTCCAGGAATCAGCCTAGCAGGCCATATCGGGGGAGCAGTTGGCGGAGCATTTCTAGCAATTATCTTTCCAGTTCGAGGAGAAAGACGGATGTATAGTACCAGCCAGAGGTTAGGAGCGGTAGTGTTATTCGTAGGACTGGCGGTCTTGCTTCTCTACAAGGGAATGGGTTTTTGACGACTAATATGTAAACTTGAATAAGAAAAAAGCTACTTAAAAAATGAGTAGCTTTTAATGTGTTTTTGGAACCATTCGAAACAACACAGCTCTAAAACGAGTTGTTTGTAGAAGAACAACAAGCGGTAGTTTTGGAACCATTCGAAACAACACAGCTCTAAAACACTTTGATTCAGTTGTAAAGGTTTATTTTGGTTTTGGAACCATTCGAAACAACACAGCTCTAAAACTTGTTCACTTCAGTAGTTACGTTATCTGGTGTTTTGGAACCATTCGAAACAACACAGCTCTAAAACCATTCGCTTTTCAAAGTTATGCACCATCACGTTTTGGAACCATTCGAAACAACACAGCTCTAAAACTTCGCCATCGCAAACGATTCTAGCCCGTCTGTTTTGGAACCATTCGAAACAACACAGCTCTAAAACCGCAAACCTTCCCTCTGCTGGGTTGTCAGGGTTTTGGAACCATTCGAAACAACACAGCTCTAAAACAACTTAATATTAAGCATTTGTATATCTTGTGTTTTGGAACCATTCGAAACAACACAGCTCTAAAACACAGGCGTTCTCTCTTTTACTTTGGATTTTGTTTTGGAACCATTCGAAACAACACAGCTCTAAAACGTCGTCTCACACTCTACTTCATACTTGCCAGTTTTGGAACCATTCGAAACAACACAGCTCTAAAACATATCACCATTACATCTACTAAGTTCTTCAGTTTTGGAACCATTCGAAACAACACAGCTCTAAAACATATCTTTATCTGTGGGGATAGGGTCATTAGTTTTGGAACCATTCGAAACAACACAGCTCTAAAACAAAAGTAGTATTGCAAGAAGCATTTTTTATGTTTTGGAACCATTCGAAACAACACAGCTCTAAAACTTCGTAGAAAAATTTTTCTCACGAAATTTCGTAATCGCGCCATTCGTCCTAGCTAGACTTCAGCTCGTCAGGTCCCAATTGTTACTTTTATTATACCATATTTTCGGGGTTCAAGAAATAGTCTTGATCCAATACGTACTGGGGAAAATCATAGATTTTCCGAGGCTCAACAAACAAGACGGACAGTTGATTGAGTTGGATATACTCTATCAAATTTACTAACTCATCCTTTGATAGATAGGCGGATGCATTGATGAAAACAAGGAGTTTCTTTTTAGAAAGATATTTAAAAACCTGGACAATTTCTAGCATCTTTTCAAAAGGTGTGTCACTCAGAGTTTCAACTTTGACTCCTAGCGCATCGATTAACTCTAGAATGGTGATTTCATCGTATTCTAGGTCTAGTTCATTTTCTAAACACTCAAATGCCAATAATTCTGTAATCGTGGCTACCAATTTTTCAATCATGGATTTGACTTCTGGTTTGTCATTGAGTTGATTTTCAAGGTCAGAATGTATCAGCTTGAGCATGGCAGGTGAGTTGAGATTGTATCCTAAGACATCCGTTATCACTAGTAACTCAGATTCTTTCAGAGCTTTTAGATTTCTATCAAACAACTTCAACTCCCCATCATCAGTATATTGGTAGAATTGCTTGATGATAGTTGAAAAGGTAAACTGGTCTTCCAACACTAAAAAAGTTGCATTTTCAATAGCTAATGGTTCATCCAATAGTGGGAAATTAATCTTCATCTCTAGGCTCCTCTCCTAGAAAGACCAAGCGTGCGTCGGAGTTTGCTACACTAGTATTTCGCTCGCCATTTAAGTAAATCATACGAGAAAACTGCTTTTCTGTAATGGTTAATAGAGTAATGTTCCCCTTTTTAGGGTTATGGGTCTTGAGTCGCTCAATCATGGCGTTATTAGCAGAGTTGTTGAGCAAGAGTTTGCTATAGATGGAGAATTGGTGCATGATAAATCCCTCATCTATGAGGAACTTCCGAAATTTCCGATAGGCCTTGCGTTCCTCTACGGTATCAACTGGCATATCAAACATTAAAATCATACGCATATATCGATAACTCATATCCTAAACTCAGGAACTCCTTTCTCGGGTTGATTGAGAGCTTGGATGACTTTCTTAGTATAGTCACTGATGATATTGGACAGGTACATATCTTTATCATTGTAGTGGAAGGTGTCTGAGAAAATAGTAAAAAGTTCTCGCTTGATTTTGACAAAAGAACTATTTCGATTTTCATAGACAATTCGGTCAATAATCGGACGGAAAGGCTCCATAATATCACTAGCTAGGTTGAATTGATTAAACTGATTGGTATGTTTCAAGCCAAACTGAGTCATGCAGCCAGACAAAACAATCTCACGCGCAAACATACTCAAAATCAAGGTGTAGCCATAGTCCAAGGCGGCATTGATATCACTATCTTGCTCACGACTAAAATCATTTCCAAACAAGGTGTTGAAATAAATACGAGCTGCGTGTCCCTCACGGTTACTAGGATCAAACAAATCCAACCCATGATAGAGATCAATGACGGACTGGCTCTTTTCCAGAAAACCACAACTCCCCAGATAAAAAGCTTGATTGAGAATTTTTTGTGCAATGATGGTTGTCCATATTTCCGCCTTTACATCTTCATTCCAAGCAATTTGACGAGAGAGTTGCAAACTGGAATCATGACGACCATAGTAAGGCATTAAGTATGCCGTTGGTAAGCGTTTATCATCACAAAAGATGACCAGAATATTTTCATCCACCAAGCGCTTTATCAGCATAGTGGAGAGAACAATATCTGTCGTCTCCAAAAGCAGGATGTCCACCTCGGACAGGTGAATTAACTCTGTCCGAGAGACATCTTTAAAAATCAAGTGGTTATTCTTGTAGGAGAGTTTAGAGTGCGTATTGACTACAATAGTTCTCCATCCCATTAGTCTTCTCCTAATTTGCTTAAGTCAATCCGAGTCTCGTAGAGACCAGTGATGGATTGGTGGATGAGGGTGGCGTTGAGGAGTGAAGAAGGTGTATAGTCTCTGTATCGTGGAATTTTTACTCCCAAGAACTCGAAGTCAGAAGCACTTCCTTGTGAAGTTAACTCGAATAAACCAGCATTTTTACTATTTCTTGGACCAATGAAACTGAAACATAACTTTTCGATATCAACTGTTTCCCAATCAATAAATGCTTGTCTGATTCTTTCTCCATTTTTTAATGCGCCTACATACTTATCGTTAAAGTTAAGTACATATTCTAAAAGTTTAGCAAAATCATTTCGATGTTTCTCAACATACTCTAAGTGTTCTGGTTCAAGTGTTTTATTAATATTCTTAGCATGATACAAAAGAGTCGTATACTTTTCAGGGATGACCAATTCATTACCTTTATGAATTTCTCCTCGTTTATTGTTTGTCGATAGAATACTTGCTAGTCTTCTTCTTGTACCATCAGGAAACTCAAACAAACTATATTTAGGTAAAGTAATAGTTGATAGAATTTTTATGTATCCTTTTTCAAGAAGATAGTTTTCTTTGTTCTTTTCAAAATTTATTTTATCTAAAATAGAGATACCTTGAAATTCAAGAACGGTCTTTTGTTGTTTTTTCGCTCCTTTTTCAATAATAGCTTTAACTAAGACCGCGTATGAGTTAGAAATACCAGCGTAACCACCGTATTTTCGTGGGTCAAGCCCTTGTTTAATTGGGACAAGGTTTTCTTTACGATCTTCTGAAGGTTTAGGAGATGGATTGGAATTGAACAATCCTCTAGGTTTACCTCTATCTAGACCATGTGTTTGAATCTCTGTTTTCTTCACAATATTCACCTGCGGAAGTGAAAGAACTTTTTTAATTGTAGCGAAATCTTTTTCTTTATTCCAAGCGATTTCCCCAGTGTCCTTAGAGTATTCGATATTCTCTCGTTTTACGATGGTTCCGTCTGCGTAATGCACCTCTTCTTTAAAGAAGTTCAACAAGTTTGAGTAGAAGAAATACTTTTCAGTTGCTTTTTCAACTTCTTTAGGATCTTTGGATCTGGAAATATATCTCTTAATATCGTACTTTTGATAGTCACCATAGACGAATTCAGGCTCTAGTTTAGGATATTTCTTAAGGATAGCCTTAGCCACCACTGCATTTAAATAGGCATCATGTGCATGGTGGTAGTCATTGATTTCGCGTACCTTATATAACTTAAATTCTTTACGGAAGTTGGAAACTAGATTGGATTTCAAAGTGATAATTTTGACGGTACGGTTCTTCTTATCTTTCTCATTCACTTCTGTATTAAAACGGGCATCCAAAATCTGAGCAACATGTTTTGTGATTTGCCGTGTTTCAACTAGTTGGCGTCTGATAAAGCCAACTTTATCTCGCTCATCTAGCCCACCACGTTCAGCCTTGGTTAAATTATTAAATTTATGTTCTGAAATCAATTTGGAATCTAGTAATTGTTGCCAAAAAGCTTTTCTTTTTTGAACGACTTCTAAACTTGGAACATTATCGGATTTCCCACGATTATCCTTTGAACTAGTCAAGACACGGTTATCAAGAGAATCATCCTTGATAAAGGCCTGTGGGACGATGTGGTCAATGTCATAGCTGCTCAGTTGGTTGATATCAAGAGCTTCTCCAGTGTACATATCCTTCCCATTTTGGAGATAGTAAAGGAAGAGACGGTCATTTTGAAGTTGAATATTATCTGTTGGATGTTCTTTTAATATATTTGAATCAAGCCCAGGTGCTAAATTTTTTAGTGCATCTTCAATGCGCTTATATCTTTGTTGAGAATTCTTTTTCCCTCTGGCAGTTGTCTGATTTTCTCGTGCAATTTCAATCACAATGGACTCGGGAGCATGGCCCATAACTTTGACAAGCTCATCGACAAGCTTGATACTTTGTAAAATTCCCTTTTTAATAGCAGGACTACCTGGGAGTTCTTGGACAACTTGCTTCACATCGTTTGTCTTACCAACCACTTGTGCTTTTTGAATAATATCTTTGAAGGAAAGCCCGTCATCATTGATTAACTGCATAAAGTTACGATTGCTGTAGCCGTCATCAATCAAGTAGTCAAGAATTGTTTTACCAGTTTTTTTATCACAGATACCGTTGATTAGCTTAGCAGAGAGTTTTCCCCAACCAGTATAATGTCGACGAGTCAGTGCCTTGATCACTTTTTTATCAAAGATAGAGGCATATTGAGCAAGGCGTTGCTTGATCATCTCACGATCTTCAAAGATAGTTAGTGTGTGGACGATATTTTCAAGAATCTCTTCATTTTTAGGATCATCCATAAACTCTTTATCCTTGATTATTTTGAGTAAATCATGATAAGTAGAAAGACTAGCGTTAAATTGTTTTTCAATTCCTTTTAGTTCGATTCCATCGTAGCCATCAACATTGTGTAGATACTGAATGATGTCTTTTTCAGTTACTTTTCTTTTCTCTTTGAATAATTGATTGACAATTTGCTTCTTTTGCCCACTATCAAGGAATTGATAGTCTCTCAATCCCTCTGAAATAAATTTTACTTTTGTTAATTCATTGTAGACAGCAAATGTTTCATACAAGAGACTATGCTTGGGCAAAACTTTTTCCTCTGGCAGATACAAGTCATAGTTAGTCATCTTATTGATGAATTCTTCCGCAGAGCTTGCTTGATCAACAATTTCTTCAAAATTCCAAGGTCGGATTGCTTGGTCAGAGTTTCGAGTAAGCCAAGCAAAATTACGATTTCCACGAGCCAATGGGCCAACATAATAAGGAATACGGAAAGTCAAGATTGTCTCTATCTTTTCTTTATATTCCTTCAGAAATGGATAATGTTCTCCTTGCCGACGGATAATGGCATTCATTTCTTGAAGATGAATTTGATGAGGGATAGAACCATTATCAAAGGTGCGTTGTTTTCTCAAGAAATCTTCACGTTCAATTTTATCAAGGAAATAATCTGATCCTTCGAATTTAGAGAGAAGATTTTTGATGTACTTGTAAAATGCTTCTTGAGTGGTTTTGCCATTGATATACCTAGCATACCCATCTTTAGATTGGTCAGAGAAAACTTCATCATATTTTTCTTGAAGATTGTTTTGGATGAATTGTTTTAAAGCCGCTAAGTCTTTTTGGTGGTTTTCATAGCGCTCAATCATAGATGCTGATAGTGGGGCCTTAGTTGAAGAATCTGTAACAGTTAAGATTCCTGATAAAAGAATGGCATCATAGAGTTTTTTAGCAACTAGGAAAAGGTCTGCAAAGTCATCTCCAATTTGTCCGAGTAAGTTTTCCAAATCCTCATCATAGGTATCTTTAGAGAATTGTAGTGGAGCTTTTTCTTCCAAGTCAAAGTGTTTCTTAAAATCAGCTTGATTTCCTACAATCAGCTTGAGAAATTCTGAAAATAGATCAGTGGATTTTTCATAAGCAAAGAGTTTTAGAATGCGTTCTCTCTTAGCAGATTTACTAATTTTATCAGTAAAAATTGCTTCTACTTGTGCATTTTGTCCACTAAGTGAACTTCCTTCAAAGGTGTTGTCGTAAATGCTTATAAACTCGCTAAAGATTTTTTGGATATCATTGTTTTTAATATCGAAAGATTCTTCATACAAAAAATGTCCGCGGTATTTAATCATATGCGCTAATGCTAGATAGATCAAGCGCAAGTCAGTTTTTTCTTTTGAGTCCGCAAGGTGTTTTCTCAAATGATAGATAGTTGGAAATTTCTTGTGATATTCTTTTTCTTCTGCCAAGGTAGCAAAAATAGGATATTTACTTCCTCTTTTATCCTCAGGAACTAAGAATGAGTCATCTAATCGATGAAAGAAACTACTATCCACTTTGCTCATTTCCTCAGAAAAGATTTCTTGAAGATAGCGAAGACGATTTTTTCGACGAGTATAGCGACGGCGTGCTGTTCGTTTGAAACGTCTATCTTCAGCAGTAGCTCCTTCATCAAATAATAAAGCTCCAATTAGATTTTTCTTGATAAAGTGTTTATCTGTATTGCCTAGAACTTTCATCTTTTTCGATGGCACCTTATAGTCATCCGTAATGACGGCCCATCCGACGCTGTTTGTTCCGATATCGAGTCCGATAGAGTAGGATTTGTTGCTCATTTAGTGTTCTCCTTTTATTAAGTTTTTTGTTAGTAAATGATAATACAATACTTTCAGATGAATTTCTAATATAAAATATTATTCCATTTTATTTACATTTCTCTTGCTAATTTTAAAAGAATAATATACAATACAAGTGTTGGAACTATTCGAAACAACACAGCAAAGTTAAAATAAGGCTTTGTCCGTACACAACTCGAAAAAGTGCGCACCGATTCGGTGCTTTTTTGTTTTACTATACTAATTTATTCTACTCTTATTTTAATGAAAAAACAAATACAAGTATAGCGCTTTCATTAGTTTTTATGAAATAACTAGATTCAAGTAGAGAATTTACTTAATTTATGTGTGGATAATTTTGATACATAAAAGAAGAGTCTGGGACAAAAGTCTATCCTTAAATATAAAAAGCGAACAAAACGAGTTATCTGACACTCAGAATTCTGTCTTGTTCACTTTTTTGTCTAATCTATCGATTTTTAAAATTTATAATAAAGAATTCCTAAAATCAAAATCTTTTTGTCCCAGACTCTTCTTTATATAAATGATTTTATTATTCCTTCTCAGCTAATTCTTTTCCCAGTTGGATGAGGTAATCTTTCAAGTCATCTTTGACTTGTGGGTGCTTGAGGGCGTAGTCAATAGATGTTTTCATAAAGCCAAACTTATCCCCAACGTCGTAACGAGCTCCTGTAAATTCACGGGCAAAAACACGCTGTGTTTTATTGAGCGTATCGATCGCATCGGTAAGCTGGATTTCATTTCCAGCACCAGGAGCTTGCTTTTCGAGAATATCAAAAATTTCCGGTGTCAGAAGATAGCGACCGATAATAGCTAAATCACTTGGAGCATCTTCTGGAGCTGGTTTTTCTACGAAAGTTTCAACGCTATAGAGTCCATTGATCCCTTCTCCTTGAGGAGCGATGACTCCATATGATGAAACGTCTTCGTGTGGTACGGGCATGACAGCAATGGTTGATGCGTGTGTCTTTTCGTAATCATTCATCAGTTGTTTTGTCAAAGGAACGGCGTCCTTGTTTGTGATGTCCATAAGATCATCACCCAGCATAACAACGAAGGGTTCATTCCCTACAAAAGCTTTTGCTTGTAAGACAGCGTCTCCAAGACCACGAGGGTGAGTTTGGCGGATGAAATGAAGGCGCATACCAGTTGCTTCATCTACCAATTTCAATAGATCT
This sequence comes from Streptococcus mitis, assembly GCF_002096735.1. Classification (GTDB taxonomy): domain Bacteria; phylum Bacillota; class Bacilli; order Lactobacillales; family Streptococcaceae; genus Streptococcus; species Streptococcus mitis_CZ. The sequence goes on from NZ_NCVC01000013.1 coordinate 139,827, forward strand.
GTTTTGCCTTTTTCTTTGAGATTGTACTCAAGCTCAAAGTTTGAGTCGAAGTGGTCCTCGATAGAACGTTTTGACTTACCAGTGACAACCAGAATATCTTCAATGCCTGATTTAAGAGCTTCTTCTACGATAAACTGGATAGTTGGTTTATCTACAATTGGCAACATTTCTTTGGCAAGGGCCTTGGTTGCTGGTAAAAATCGAGTTCCTAGTCCAGCGGCAGGGATAACTGCTTTTCTAACTTTTGGTGTCATAAGAATCCTTTCTTTAGAGGGTTAAGACCACTCATTCTCTGCTTTAAATTCATTGTTCATGATGTCATAAATGGCATCTTTGATATTGGTTCCTTGGTAGATAACTTGGTAAATGGCCTGTGTAATTGGCATATAAACTCCAAGTTCTTGCGCTAGCTCATAGGCTGCTCGAGTCGTTGAAATTCCTTCGATTACCATGCCCATATTGGCTTCGATGTCAGCTAGGGATTCTCCACGACCAAGTGCATCTCCAGCTCTCCAGTTACGAGAGTGGATAGAGGTTCCCGTTACGATCAAGTCTCCAACACCAGATAAGCCACTATAGGTCAATGGACTAGCACCAAGTGCTACCCCTAGGCGGGTAATTTCTGCCAAGCCTCGAGCGATGATGGCCGCCTTGGCATTATCACCAAATCCCAGACCATGTAAAGCACCGGCACCGACAGCGATAATATTTTTGAGAGCACCAGCAGTTTCAACTCCAATAACATCCGTATTGGTATAAAGTCGGAAGTAGTGATTGCTAAAGAGTTCCTGAACGTATTGTGCTGTTTGCAAGTCTTTAGAAGCAGCAGTGATTAAAGTCAGGTCACGCACAATGGTCTCTTCTGCATGACTAGGACCTGAGACAACGACGATATCACTGCGGAGCTGTTCAGGAATTTCTTCTTCAAGGATGGTTGATAATCGTTTATGGCTATCAGGTTCTAATCCCTTTGATGCATGCATGATAATCGCCTTATGGTCTAAGTTTTTTGCAACTTGTTGGGCAACAAGTCGTGTCACTTTTGTTGGGACAACAAACAAAATCGCATCCACATCTTTCAGAGTCTCTGCTAAGTCAGTGTAGGCAATGATTTTGTCATCTAGAACGACATCTTTAAAGTAGTGCTTATTAGTATGGTGTGTATTAATTTCATTGATTTGTTCGGGAATATTTCCCCAAATACGTACCTCGTGTCCATTGTCATTTAAGACTTGTGAAAGGGCAGTCCCCCAAGAACCAGGCCCCAAGACGGCGACGGTTTGTTTTTTCATGTTTTCCTCCTTGATAGAGTTCTCTCTTTTATTTTATCACATTCTAGGGGATTTTGCACTTGCATTGCTGGGGGAGTGGTGGCTTTGTTGCTTGAAAAATATACAAAAACCGAGCCTAAGTATAAAACTCTTAGTCTCGGTTTTGATATTCCTTAAAGAATAGCTCGGTTTATTTCAATTGATCTGTAATGTCTTTTGATAGCAACATTCCTAGATGATAAGTTTTATTGATATAAGCAATGACATCATTGATATTTTCAGTCGTGTGAATTTTCTGTTTGATGTCAGCCTTAAATGTTTCATCCTTTAAAAGTTGTTCTTGGTAGAGCTTTTGCAGTCTTTCCTTTTCATACTTATTAAGCAAAAAAAGGAACACCAAGCTAATCACAACGAGGATATAAGCATATTGGCTCATAGAATATCTCCCTGTATGATAAAGAAGTAGTAGTGAATAGGTTGAATTAGTCAATTCAAAGTAGCAGAGCAAGTCAGCAAAATTTGATAAGATTTTTGATAGACCTCTAAACCAAAATCCGTATAGGATTTGGTCTTAGTTACTTAGACTGCTTTACAATCAAGTAACTTGAAGATTACGACATGAGCCTAACCAAATCGATATTATTTGGTTAGATGAATTAGTAAAGCGTTTAGACAAGTGTCTCTGATTACGACGTCATGTTCTCTAAATCGATTATATTTAGAGAACATGACTAGTGAAGCAGTTAGCTAGTCCGCATATAAGCGGCTAGCGTCTAACAATTAGGAACTTTAGTTCCAATTGTTAGTACTGAATCACATCTTCTCTGGCGCTTCTACTCCAAGCAAGCGAAGTGCTTCTTTGAGAACGACTGCGGTTGCGTAGCTAAGGGCTAGACGGCTGTTACGTTCTGGGCTTTCATCCAAGATGCGTGTATGTGCATAATATTTGTTAAAGGCTTGAGCCAGACTAATTGCAAATTTCGCAATGATAGAAGGTTCAAAATTATCTGCTGCACGGTTGATAATACGTGGGAAGTCTTGGATGAGTTTGATGATTTCCCAGCTTTCAGCATCATTCAAGCTATAGTTGCCAGCTGTTTCAGGTTTGAAATCGGCTTTGCGCAAGATTGATTGGATACGAGCGTAGGCATATTGAACGTAAGGTCCAGTTTCACCTTCGAAGGATACCATGGCCTCTAAGTCGAAGTCGTATCCATTTGTACGGTCGGTCTTGAGGTCATAGAATTTAATGGCTCCAACCCCAACAGCATGCGCTACCTGGTCTTTGTTTTCTAGTTCAGGATTTTTAGCCTCGATTTGGGCTTTGGCACGACTAACGGCCTCTGCAACAGTAGGCTCTAGCAAGATGACATTCCCTTTACGAGTAGAGAGTTTTTTTCCTTCTTTTGTAACTAAACCAAAAGGAACGTGAGTAATATCTTCACTCCAATCGTAGCCCATTTCTTGCAAGACAGCTTTGAGTTGTTTAAAGTGGGCAGATTGCTCTTGACCAACGACGTAGATAGATTTAGCAAATTGGTATTCCTTTTTACGGTAAAGGGCTGCAGCCAAGTCACGTGTGATATAGAGAGTTGCACCATCAGATTTCTTGATAAGAGCTGGATGTTCAATTCCATATTTCTCAAGATTCACAACTTGGGCACCTTCTGACTCAACAAGAAGGCCTTTTTCGGAAAGAATGTCTACAACTGCATCCATCTTATCATTGTAGAAGGCTTCTCCGTTGTAGCTGTCAAATTCGACTTGCAATTCATTGTAAAGGCGGTTAAATTCCACCAAACTTTCATCACGGAACCATTGCCAAAGAGCGAGAGCTTCCTCATCTCCATTTTCCAGTTTACGGAACCATTCGCGCGCTTCTTCATCCAAGCTAGGGTCATTTTCAGCTTCAGCATTGATGCGGACATAGAGTTTAAGAAGTTCATCGATTGGATGAGCTTTTACAGCTTCTTCGTCACCCCATTTTTTGTAGGCAACAATCAGCATCCCAAACTGTTTACCCCAGTCTCCCAAATGATTGACCTTAACCGTTTGATAACCGATTTTTTGGAAAATATGTGACAAGCTATCTCCGATAACAGTTGAACGCAGGTGACCGATAGAAAATGGTTTAGCGATATTAGGACTAGACATGTCGATCACAACATTTTCTTGTTTACCAATATGTTGGTCAGCATAGTGTTCTTTTTCAGTGATAACAGCTTGCAATACTTGAGCAGAAATGGCAGATTTATCAAGGAAAAAGTTAACGTAAGGTCCTGTTGCGACAACCTTTTCAAAGGCTTGACTGTTAATTTTTTCAGCCAGTTCAGCCGCAATCATTTGTGGTGCTTTACGCTCGACTTTTGCAAGAGAAAAAGCAGGGAAAGCGATGTCTCCCATTTCTGAGTTTTTAGGGGTTTCCAGTAAATTTAAAATAGCCTCTTGGTCCAGGCTATCAATGACGCTAGCCAACTCGCTAGCAATCAATTCTTTTGTATTCATTAAGAGCTCCTTTTTGGACTTTTCTACTATTTTATCACAATTTTAAAGAAAGAAGAAAAAATTTTTGAAATCTCCTATTTTTTTGGTATAATATAGTTATAAAATTAGTTATAAATATGCATATAAGAGGATTTTATGAGAAAAAGAGATCGTCATCAGTTAATAAAAAAAATGATTACTGAGGAGAAATTAAGTACACAAAAAGAAATTCAAGATCGGTTGGAGGCGCACAATGTCTTTGTGACGCAGACAACCCTGTCTCGTGATTTGCGCGAAATCGGCTTGACCAAGGTTAAGAAAAATGATATGGTGTATTATGTACTAGCAAATGAGACAGAAAAGATTGATTTGGTGGAATTTTTGTCTCATCATTTAGAAGGTGTTGCAAGAGCAGAGTTTACCTTGGTGCTTCATACCAAATTGGGAGAAGCCTCTGTTTTGGCAAATATTGTAGATGCAAACAAGGATGAATGGATTTTAGGAACAGTTGCTGGTGCCAATACCTTATTGGTCATTTGTCGAGACCAGCACGTTGCCAAACTCATGGAAGATCGTTTGCTAGATTTGATGAAAGATAAGTAAGGTCTTGGGAGTTGCTCTCAAGACTTATTTTTGACAAGGAGAGACGGAAAATGGCGACAGAAAAGCTATCACCCGGCATGCAACAGTATGTGGATATTAAAAAGCAATATCCAGATGCTTTTTTGCTCTTTCGGATGGGTGATTTTTATGAATTATTTTATGAGGATGCGGTCAATGCTGCGCAGATTCTGGAAATTTCCTTAACGAGTCGTAACAAGAATGCGGACAATCCGATTCCTATGGCGGGGGTTCCCTATCACTCTGCCCAGCAGTATATCGATGTCTTGATTGAGCAGGGCTATAAGGTAGCCATTGCTGAACAGATGGAAGATCCGAAACAGGCAGTTGGGGTTGTGAAACGAGAGGTTGTTCAGGTCATTACACCCGGGACAGTAGTCGATAGCACTAAGCCGGATAGCCAGAATAATTTCTTGGTTGCCATAGACCGTGATGGCAGTCAGTTTGGGCTAGCTTATATGGATCTGGTAACGGGTGACTTTTATGTGACAGGTCTATTGGATTTCACGCTGGTTTGTGGGGAAATTCGTAATCTCAAGGCGCGAGAAGTGGTGCTGGGTTATGACTTGTCTGAGGCAGAAGAACAGATTCTCAGTCGCCAGATGAATCTGGTGCTTTCCTATGAAAAAGAAGGCTTTGAGGACCTTCATTTACTGGATTCACGATTGGCAACTGTGGAGCAAGCGGCATCTAGTAAGCTCCTCCAGTATGTTCATCGAACCCAGATGCGGGAATTGAATCACCTCAAACCTGTTATCCGCTATGAAATCAAAGATTTCTTGCAGATGGATTATGCGACCAAGGCTAGTCTGGATTTGGTTGAGAATGCCCGTTCAGGCAAGAAGCAAGGCAGTCTCTTCTGGCTTTTGGATGAAACCAAAACGGCTATGGGCATGCGTCTCTTGCGTTCTTGGATTCATCGTCCCCTGATTGATAAGGAGCGAATTGTCCAACGTCAAGAGGTTGTTCAGGTCTTTCTTGATCACTTCTTTGAGCGCAGTGATTTGACGGATAGCCTCAAGGGTGTTTATGATATCGAACGCTTGGCTAGTCGGGTTTCTTTTGGCAAAACAAATCCCAAGGATCTCTTGCAGTTGGCGACCACCTTGTCTAGTGTGCCACGGATTCGTGCGATTTTAGATGGGATGGAGCAACCTGCTCTAGCCTATCTTATCGCACAACTGGATGGAATCCCTGAGTTGGAGAGTTTGATTAGCGCAGCGATTGCTCCTGAAGCTTCTCATGTGATTACAGATGGTGGGATTATCCGCACTGGATTTGATGAAACCTTAGACAAGTACCGTCGTGTGCTCAGAGAAGGGACTGGTTGGATTGCTGAGATTGAGGCTAAGGAACGCGAAAACTCTGGTATCAGCACGCTTAAGATTGACTACAATAAAAAGGATGGCTACTATTTCCATGTAACCAATTCACAACTGGGAAATGTGCCAGCTCACTTTTTCCGCAAGGCGACGCTGAAAAACTCAGAACGTTTTGGAACCGAAGAATTAGCGCGTATCGAGGGAGATATGCTGGAGGCGCGTGAGAAGTCAGCCAACCTAGAGTATGAAATCTTTATGCGTATCCGTGAGGAAGTCAGCAAGTACATTCAGCGTTTGCAGGCTCTAGCTCAAGGAATTGCGACAGTTGATGTCTTACAAAGCTTGGCAGTTGTAGCTGAAACCCAGCATTTGATCCGACCAGAGTTCGGAGAAGATTCGCAGATCGATATCCAGAAAGGGCGCCATGCTGTCGTTGAAAAGGTTATGGGGGCTCAGACCTATATTCCAAATACGATTCAGATGGCAGAAGATAGCAGTATTCAACTAATTACAGGGCCAAACATGAGTGGGAAGTCAACCTACATGCGCCAGTTAGCCATGACGGCAGTTATGGCTCAGTTGGGTTCTTATGTGCCAGCAGAAAGTGCCCATTTACCGATTTTTGATGCTATTTTTACCCGTATCGGAGCAGCCGATGATTTGGTTTCAGGTCAATCAACCTTTATGGTGGAGATGATGGAGGCCAACAATGCCATCTCGCATGCGACTAAGAACTCTCTCATTCTCTTTGATGAATTGGGACGCGGAACTGCAACTTATGATGGGATGGCTCTTGCCCAGTCCATCATCGAATATATCCATGAGTACATCGGAGCCAAGACACTCTTTGCGACCCACTACCATGAATTAACTAGCCTTGAGGCTAGTCTGGAACACTTGGTCAATGTCCATGTGGCAACCTTGGAGCAGGATGGGCAGGTCACCTTTCTTCATAAGATTGAACCAGGCCCAGCTGACAAATCCTATGGTATCCATGTTGCTAAGATTGCTGGTTTGCCAGCAGACCTCCTAGCAAGGGCGGATAAGATTTTGACCCAACTGGAGAGTCAGGGTACAGAAAGTCCTGCTCCAATGAGGCAAACAAGTGCTGTCACTGAACAAATTTCACTCTTTGATACGCCAGAAGAAAATCCTATCCTAGCAGAATTAGCTAAACTGGATGTTTACAATATGACACCTATGCAAGCTATGAATGTCTTGGTCGAGTTAAAACAAAAACTATAAAGAGAAAATTACTCGTCATTCTAGCTGTATCAAGGAGACTTCTTTGACAAGTTCCTACTTTTTTGCTAGAATAACATCACACAAACAGAATGAGAAGGAGCTGACACATTGTCGCTCCCTTTTGTCTATTTTTTAAGGAGAAAATATGCTGATTCAGAAAATAAAAACCTACAAGTGGCAGGCCCTGGCCTCGCTCCTGATGACAGGCTTGATGGTTGCTAGTTCACTTCTGCAACCGCGTTATCTGCAGGAAGTGTTAGATGCCCTCCTTGCTGGGAAATATGAAGCGATTTATAGTATCGGGGCTTGGTTGATCGGTGTGGCCTTGGTCGGTCTGGTTGCTGGTGGACTCAATGTTATCCTTGCAGCCTATATTGCTCAAGGAGTTTCATCCGACCTTCGGGAGGATGCCTTCCGCAAAATCCAAACCTTTTCTTATGCAAATATTGAACAGTTTAATGCGGGAAATCTAGTCGTTCGTATGACAAATGATATCAATCAGATTCAGAACGTGGTCATGATGACCTTCCAAATTCTTTTCAGACTTCCCCTCTTGTTCATCGGTTCGTTTATCCTCGCGGTTCAAACCCTTCCCTCCCTATGGTGGGTGATTGTTCTCATGGTTATCTTGATTTTTGCCTTGACTGCTGTCATGATGGGAATGATGGGCCCTCGTTTTGCTAAGTTTCAAACTCTTCTTGAGCGCATCAATGCTATCGCCAAGGAAAATCTACGCGGTGTTCGTGTGGTCAAGTCCTTTGTCCAAGAAAAAGAGCAGTTTGCGAAGTTTACAGAGGTCTCAGACGAGCTTCTTGGTCAAAACCTTTACATTGGTTATGCCTTTTCAGTAGTGGAACCCTTTATGATGTTAGTTGGCTATGGGGCGGTATTCCTCTCTATTTGGCTGGTCGCGGGAATGGTTCAGTCGGATCCGTCTGTTGTTGGTTCCATTGCTTCCTTTGTTAATTACCTGAGCCAGATCATCTTTACCATTGTTATGGTTGGATTTTTAGGAAATTCTGTCAGTCGCGCCATGATTTCTATGCGTCGTATTCGAGAAATTCTTGACGCAGAACCAGCTATGACCTTCAAGGATGTCCCAGATGAAGACTTGGTTGGAAGCCTTAGCTTTGAAAATGTAACCTTTACCTATCCAATGGACAAGGAACCGATGCTGAAAGATGTGACCTTTACTATTGAACCTGGTCAAATGGTTGGTGTCGTTGGAGCGACTGGTGCAGGAAAATCAACCTTGGCTCAATTGATTCCACGTCTCTTTGACCCGCAGGAAGGGGCTATCAAAATCGGAGGCAAGGATATTCGAGAAGTGAGTGAAGGAACCTTGCGTAAAACTGTTTCTATCGTTCTCCAACGAGCCATTCTCTTTAGTGGAACGATTGCTGATAACTTGAGACAGGGTAAGGGAGATGCCACTCTATTTGAAATGGAGCGCGCAGCTAATATTGCCCAAGCCAGTGAATTCATTCATCGTATGGAGAAAACCTTTGAAAGTCCAGTTGAGGAACGGGGGACCAATTTCTCTGGTGGGCAAAAACAAAGGATGTCGATTGCGCGAGGGATTGTCAGCAATCCACGTATTCTGATTTTTGACGATTCGACCTCAGCCTTGGATGCCAAGTCAGAGCGCCTGGTTCAAGAAGCCTTGAATAAGGACTTGAAAGGAACGACAACCATTATCATCGCTCAAAAGATTAGCTCGGTTGTTCATGCAGATAAAATCTTGGTTCTGGATCAAGGACGATTGATTGGTCAAGGTACGCATGCAGACTTGGTTGCCAACAATTCCGTTTACCGTGAAATCTACGAAACACAGAAAGGAAAGGAGGAGTAAAATGAAGACAGTTCAATTTTTTTGGAATTATTTTAAAGTCTATAAGCTATCATTTGTAGTTGTTATCCTGATGATTGTTCTGGCGACTCTTGCCCAAGCTCTCTTTCCGGTATTTTCTGGACAAGCGGTAACAGAGTTAGCTAATTTAGTTCAAGCTTATCAAAATGGCAATCCAGAACTTGTTTGGCAAAGTCTATCAGGAATCATGGTCAATCTTGGTCTGCTGGTTTTGGTTCTATCTATCTCTAGTGTGATATACATGTGTCTCATGACACGCGTGATTGCAGAGTCGACCAACGAGATGCGCAAAGGTCTCTTTGGTAAGCTTGCTCGCTTGACGGTTTCTTTCTTTGACCGCCGTCAAGATGGCGATATCCTGTCTCGTTTTACCAGTGATTTGGATAATATCCTCCAAGCTTTTAACGAAAGCTTGATTCAGGTCATGAGCAACATCGTTCTATACATTGGTCTGATTCTTGTCATGTTTTCGAGAAATGTAACGCTGGCTCTCATCACCATTGCCAGCACACCAGTGGCCTTCCTCATGCTGATTTTCATCGTAAAAATGGCACGCAAGTACACCAACCTCCAGCAGAAAGAGGTAGGGAAGCTCAACGCCTATATGGATGAGAGTATCTCAGGTCAAAAAGCTGTCATTGTGCAAGGAATTCAAGAGGATATGATGGCAGGATTTCTTGAGCAAAATGAGCGCGTGCGCAAGGCAACCTTTAAAGGAAGAATGTTTTCTGGAATTCTTTTCCCTGTCATGAATGGGATGAGTCTGGTTAATACAGCCATCGTCATCTTTGCGGGTTCAGCTGTACTTTTGAATGATAAGTCTATTGAAACAAGTACAGCCCTAGGTTTGATTGTTATGTTCGCTCAATTTTCTCAACAGTACTACCAGCCTATCATTCAAGTTGCGGCTAGTTGGGGAAGCCTTCAGTTGGCCTTTACAGGTGCTGAACGAATTCAGGAAATGTTTGATGCTGAGGAAGAAATCCGACCTGAAAAGGCTCCGACCTTCATTCAGCTGCAAGAAGGTGTTGAAATTAGTCACATTGATTTTTCATACTTGCCTGATAAACCTATTTTGAAAGATGTCAGCATTTCTGCTCCGAAAGGCCAGATGACAGCAGTTGTTGGTCCGACTGGGTCAGGGAAAACGACTATTATGAATCTCATCAATCGCTTTTATGATGTTGATGCTGGCGGTATTTATTTTGACGGCAAAGACATTCGTGACTATGACTTGGATAGTCTCAGAAGCAAGGTGGGAATTGTCTTGCAAGATTCGGTCTTGTTTAGCGGAACGATTCGAGACAATATCCGTTTTGGTGTGCCAGATGCTAGTCAGGAAATGGTTGAGGCAGCAGCCAAAGCAACCCATATTCATGACTATATTGAAAGCTTGCCTGATAAATACGATACCCTTATCGATGATGACCAGAGCATCTTCTCAACAGGGCAGAAGCAATTGATTTCCATCGCTCGAACGCTGATGACAGATCCAGAAGTTCTCATTCTCGATGAAGCCACTTCAAACGTAGATACGGTGACAGAAAGCAAGATTCAGCATGCCATGGAGGCGGTTGTAGCAGGTAGAACTAGTTTTGTCATTGCCCACCGCTTGAAAACTATTCTCAATGCAGACCAGATTATTGTTCTTAAAGATGGAGAAGTCATTGAACGTGGTAACCACCATGAACTCTTAAAACTAGGTGGATTCTACTCAGAACTCTATCACAATCAATTTGTTTTTGAATAAGAAAAAAGTTGTCCTATGTGGGCAGCTTTTTCTTGTCCATAAAAAATTTTTATCACAGCCTTTAAAAAAACATATTAGACGAAAGTCGTTTTGAGTGATATGATAGGACTATCGTTAATATTCAAAAGGAGAGACATCATGCCTAGAACGGTTGTAGGAGTTGCTGCAAATCTATGTCCTGTAGACGCAGAAGGCAAAAACATTCATTCATCTGTATCTTGTAGATTCGCAGAGAGCATTCGTCAAGTCGGTGGTCTCCCTTTAGTCATTCCTGTTGGTGATGAGTCCGTTGTACGAGATTATGTGGAAATGATTGACAAACTTATCTTGACAGGCGGTCAAAATGTCCATCCTCAGTTTTATGGAGAGAAAAAGACCATCGAGAGCGATGATTACAATCTAGTCCGTGATGAATTTGAATTGGCACTCTTGAAAGAAGCACTCCGTCAGAATAAACCAATTATGGCAATCTGCCGTGGTGTTCAACTTGTCAATGTTGCTTTTGGTGGAACCCTCAATCAAGAAATCGAAGGTCACTGGCAAGGACTACCTTTCGGAACATCTCACTCTATTGAGACAGTGGAAGGAAGTGTGGTGGCTAAGCTATTTGGAAAAGAAAGTCAGGTCAATTCCGTCCATCGTCAGAGTATTAAAGATTTGGCACCTAATTTTCGTGTAACGGCTATTGATCCGAGAGACCAGACCATCGAAGCGATTGAATCTATCGACGAACACCGCATTATCGGTTTGCAGTGGCATCCAGAGTTTCTGGTTAATGAAGAAGATGGCAATTTAGAATTATTTGAGTATTTATTGAATGAACTGTAACGACTGGGACATCTGGTCGTTCTTTCTTTTATTTTTTCAAAATTTTTGGAATGTGGAATTTTTACGCAAACGTTTGAATTCTGATAAAAATTGGAGAAATTCGACAAAAAAACTTGAAAAAAACGAAGGTAAGCGTTATGATAGAAAAGAAGAAATATTGGAGGAATAACATGTCACATATTAAATTTGATTATTCAAAAGTTTTAGACAAATTTGTTGCACCACATGAAGTGGAATACATGCAATCACAAGTAACAGCAGCAGATGAATTGATCCGTAAAGGAACTGGTGCTGGTAGCGACTTCTTGGGATGGTTGGACCTTCCTGAAAACTACGACCGTGAAGAATTTGACCGCATCTTGAAAGCTGCTGAGCAAATCAAATCAGACAGCGATGTTTTGGTTGTGATCGGTATCGGTGGATCTTACCTTGGTGCAAAAGCAGCAATCGACTTCTTGAATCACCATTTTGCTAACTTGCAAACAAAAGAAGAACGCAAGGCTCCACAAATCCTTTACGCTGGAAACTCAATCTCATCTACTTACCTTGCTGACTTGGTAGAGTACGTAGCTGATAAAGATTTCTCAGTAAACGTGATTTCTAAATCAGGTACAACAACTGAACCAGCGATTGCTTTCCGTGTCTTCAAAGAACTTTTGGTTAAGAAATACGGTCAAGAAGAAGCAAACAAACGTATCTATGCAACAACTGACCGCCAAAAAGGTGCTGTTAAGGTTGAAGCAGACGCTAACGGTTGGGAAACATTTGTTGTTCCAGATGATATCGGTGGACGCTTCTCAGTATTGACAGCCGTTGGTTTGCTTCCAATCGCAGCATCAGGAGCTGACATCAAAGCCCTTATGGAAGGTGCGAATGCAGCTCGCAAAGACTACACTTCAGATAAAATCTCTGAAAACGAAGCTTACCAATACGCAGCAGTTCGTAACATCCTTTACCGTAAAGGCTATGCAACTGAGATCTTGGTAAACTACGAGCCATCACTTCAATACTTCTCAGAATGGTGGAAACAATTGGCTGGTGAATCAGAAGGAAAAGACCAAAAAGGTATCTACCCAACTTCAGCCAACTTCTCAACTGACTTGCACTCACTTGGTCAATTTATCCAAGAAGGAACTCGTATCATGTTTGAAACAGTTGTCCGTGTTGACAAACCTCGTAAAAACGTGATTATCCCTACCTTGGAAGAAGACCTTGATGGACTTGGTTACCTTCAAGGAAAAGACGTTGACTTTGTAAACAAAAAAGCAACTGACGGTGTTCTTCTTGCCCACACAGACGGTGATGTACCAAACATGTACGTGACTCTTCCAGAGCAAGATGCTTTCACTCTTGGTTACACAATCTACTTCTTCGAATTGGCTATCGCTCTTTCAGGTTACTTGAATGCTATCAACCCATTTGACCAACCAGGTGTTGAAGCTTACAAACGTAATATGTTTGCCCTTCTTGGAAAACCAGGATTTGAAGAATTGAGCAAAGAACTTAACGCACGTCTATGATAATAGAAGAAAAGAGTGGTTTGTCCACTCTTTTTACTCTCTTTATTCATAGAAATTGGACTCAGCCAAGACTTGTGATATAATATAGAGAGCAAAAAGGCAGACGCCTAGAGACTTTATAGGAGAAACTATGTCAAAAGATATCCGCGTACGTTACGCACCAAGTCCAACAGGACTACTACACATCGGAAATGCCCGTACAGCATTGTTCAACTACCTTTATGCACGTCATCACGATGGAACTTTTATTATTCGTATAGAAGATACTGACCGTAAACGTCATGTCGAGGATGGTGAACGTTCACAGCTTGAAAACCTTCGTTGGTTAGGTATGGATTGGGATGAAAGCCCAGAAACACATGAAAACTACCGCCAGTCTGAGCGTTTGGACTTGTATCAAAAATATATCGACCAACTGTTAGCTGAAGGAAAAGCCTACAAATCTTACGTTACAGAAGAAGAGTTGGCAGCTGAACGCGAACGCCAAGAAGCAGCTGGTGAAACACCACGCTACATCAACGAATACCTTGGTATGAGTGAAGAGGAAAAAGCGGCTTACATCGCAGAACGTGAAGCAGCAGGGATCATCCCAACTGTTCGTTTGGCTGTCAATGAGTCAGGTATCTACAAGTGGCATGATATGGTCAAAGGTGATATCGAATTTGAAGGTGGCAATATCGGCGGTGATTGGGTTATCCAAAAGAAAGACGGTTACCCAACTTACAACTTTGCCGTTGTTATCGATGACCACGATATGCAAATCTCTCATGTTATCCGTGGAGATGACCATATTGCTAATACACCAAAACAGCTTATGGTCTATGAAGCCCTTGGTTGGGAAGCTCCAGAGTTTGGTCACATGACCTTGATTATCAACTCTGAGACGGGTAAGAAGTTATCTAAACGTGATACTAATACACTTCAATTTATCGAAGATTACCGTAAGAAAGGTTACCTTCCAGAAGCGGTCTTTAACTTTATTGCTCTTCTTGGTTGGAACCCAGGTGGCGAAGATGAAATCTTCTCTCGTGAAGAACTCATTAAACTTTTCGATGAAAACCGCCTCAGCAAGTCACCAGCAGCCTTTGATCAGAAAAAACTCGACTGGATGAGCAATGATTATATCAAGAATGCAGACCTAGAAACTATCTTTGAAATGGCAAAACCATTCTTAGAGGAAGCAGGCCGTTTAACTGACAAAGCTGAAAAACTAGTTGAACTCTATAAACCACAAATGAAATCAGTAGATGAGATTATCCCATTGACAGATCTCTTCTTCTCAGATTTCCCAGAATTGACAGAAGCAGAGCGCGAAGTCATGGCGGGGGAAACAGTCCCAACAGTTCTTGAAGCCTTCAAAGCAAAACTTGAGGCGATGACAGATGATGAATTTGTAACAGAAAATATCTTCCCCCAAATCAAAGCTGTTCAAAAAGAAACAGGTATCAAAGGGAAAAATCTCTTCATGCCAATTCGTATTGCTGTTTCAGGTGAAATGCATGGGCCAGAATTGCCAGATACAATTTTCTTGCTTGGACGTGAAAAATCAATCCAGCATATCGAAAATATGTTAAAGGAAATCTCTAAATAAGAAGGGTACAATAATGGACATCTGGGAAAAGATGTACGAAGAAGCACAGAAATTGTATAATCCACATGAAGTATCTGATTTTGTTTATGCGAATCATGTCGTTGCCGCAGTAGAAGCAGAAGATGGGCAAATATTTACAGGATTCTGTATGGAGGGAACCTGTGGTGTTTTCCATCTCTGCGCAGAACGGGCGGCCCTCTTCAATATGTACCAATTTTCAGGACAAACTAAGGTTAAAAAAGTATTAGCCTTTCGAGACAAACCACCTTATGGTGGAAGTTCAGGAATGCCCTGTGGAGCTTGCAGAGAATTCCTCTTAGAGATGAACGCTGAAAATAAAGATGCAGAATTTATGATGGACTACGATACAAGAAAGACGGTGAAAGTCGCAGAACTAATCCCATATTGGTGGGGAGAAGAACGGGCTTCCAAGTTTAATAATCAATAGAAGAGTCAGTATAATGCTGACTCTTTTTACTTAAAGCTTAAGTTCAACTGGTTTTACTAATGCTTGATTAGTCGAAAAGAATCGAAAAAAGAGTGCACAAAATCCTCTCATCTGAAAGCGTTTCAGATTAAGTTTCGCTATGGTGGAAGTTACGTTGAGAAGTTATCACTTAAAAAAGTTTAAAAAAGGTGTTGACAAAGTTAGAAAAGTCGGTATAATAGTAAGAGTTGAAAATAACAGCTCAGGTCCGTTGGTCAAGGGGTTAAGACACCGCCTTTTCACGGCGGTAACACGGGTTCGAATCCCGTACGGACTATGGTATGTTGCGGATGGAAGCACT